>JAKSCJ010000293.1 GCA_022360675.1 Lysobacterales bacterium | reverse complement strand
TTGTTGGATAAAGCGCTGGCCGATCACGGTGCCGCCTTAGAAGAAGTGTCGCAACGCCGTTTAGAGCGTTATCTCAAGCGCCATAACTTAAACGGCCTGGAAGACTTACTGCTGAAGCTATCGCAAGGTGAAATGCTGGCCGACATCGCCGCATTAAAGCTGCTCAGTGTCGTACAGCGCCGCGAAAGCCGCCGCCCCGAGCGCCCACCCGAGGCCTTGAGTGTGGGCCGCGAAGACGGCACTTTTGTGACCTATTCGCAATGTTGTTATCCCATTCCTGGCGATCGCATCATGGGTTATTTATCCATGGGTAAAGGCGTGGTGATTCACCGCGATAGCTGCCCCAACGTACCCATTTTGCAAAAGAGTCCCGAACGCTGCTTAACGGTGAATTGGGAACCGGTGTTGAAAGATCGTTTATTCCACGTCTTCTTAAAAGTGGATGTGGTGAATGGCCCTGGTGTGTTGGCCAGTATTTCTGCCTCCATCGGCCAGGCCGACACGAATATCGAGCAAGTGACCCAGCGCGATACCAGCAATAACAGCGCCACCTTGTTGTTTGTGCTTAATGTTCGCGATCGTGTGCATCTGGCGCGGGTGATCAAGCGCCTGCGGATTAATAGCCATGTGCTACGGGTCAGCCGCGAAGCGTCATAAGATAAAACCTAGTCACTTCATTTTAAGTAACGAATAAAGAGAAGCCTGCAAAGGAAGCCCCCATGAAAGAACCCATTCATACCGATCAGGCACCAGCGGCCATTGGCACCTACAGCCAAGCGATTCGCGCAGGCGATACGGTGTATATGTCGGGCCAGATTCCACTAGACCCCGCCACCATGGAAATGGTGCCCGGCGGCGTGGAAGAGCAAATTCACCGCGTGTTTCAAAATCTCTCGGCCGTGTGCCAGGCGGCGGGTGGCAGCTTGAACGATTTGGCCAAGCTGAATATCTTTCTTACCGATTTAAGCTGCTTCGGCCAGGTCAACAGCATCATGGCCGAATACTTCGACGAGCCTTATCCGGCCCGCGCCGCCATTGGCGTTTCTGAGCTGCCACGCGGTGCTCAGGTGGAAATGGATGCAGTCATGTGGTTGCCCCGCTAAAGCCCACCAATGTGACCCAAGTGGATCTCACCCGCCTGCGCGGTGTGGGTCCACGCACGGCTGAATCGCTGAATAATTTGGGTTTATTTAACCTGGGCGATTTATTCTTTCACCTTCCCCGTAGCTACCAGGATCGCACCCGCATCACGCCCATGGGCGAGTTACGCCACGGCGTTGAAGTGCTGGTGGAAGGTGAGATTCAGCAATCATCGGTGATTCGTCGTAAGCGCCCCATGTTGGTGGCCTCGATTCACGATGGCACCGGCTTTTTGGGTTTACGCTTCTTCCATTTATTTAAAGGTCAGCCCCAGGCTTTTGCCGCTGGCACACAGATGCGTTGTTTTGGTGAAGTACGCGCCACGCCCAACGGTTTGGAGATGATTCACCCCAGCTACCAACGCGTTACGCCGGGCAAAGCAGCCCAGCTCCCCCAGCATCTAACAGCGGTGTATCCCATTGGCCAGGGCGTTCGCCAGGCCGACTTACAACGCTATGTGTTGGAAGCTTTAGATTGGCTGGCCGCCGGTCATCTCATTATTGATGACCTGATTCCCCAAGAATTACTCCACCAAGCCTGCGCTCAGGCTTGGAATGGGCAAGGCGCTTCAGCGCCCCAGTTACCCGACTTGGCCAGCGCACTACGGTTGATTCATCAACCCAGAGCCAGCGATAACATCCAAGCCATTTTGGATGCCAAGCATCCTGCCTGCCAGCGCTTGACCATGGAAGAACTCACGGCGCATTACTTGGCCATTCGCCAGATGAACCAGCGCCGTAAGCAACAGCAATCGCCGCCGCTACCCGATACTCAATTAGCCGAACAACTACGCGCGCAGTTACCATTTGGCCTCACCGGTGCTCAGCAACGGGTAAGCCACGAGGTGGAATACGATTTGCGCCGCTCTCACCCTACTTTACGTTTGGTGCAAGGCGATGTGGGCTCGGGGAAAACCGTGATCGCCGCCTTAGCTGCCTGCCAAGCCGCAGCCTCGGGTTATCAAACCGCGATTTTGGCGCCCACCGAATTACTGGCCGAGCAACATGCTCGAACCTTGGGCGACTGGTTAAAACCCTTAGATCAAGAAGTGGTGTGGTTATCGGGTTCGGTGAAAGGCAAAGCACGCAACCAAGCCTTAGCACGCATCGCCGCCGGTGCCAGCGTGGTGGTGGGCACCCATGCGCTGATTCAGAGCAATGTGGAATTCGCGCGCCTCGGTTTAGTGGTGATCGACGAGCAACATCGTTTTGGGGTGGGGCAGCGCTTGGCACTGCGTACCAAAGGCCAGCAAGCCGAGGTTCATCCGCATCAACTCATGCTCACCGCAACACCCATTCCGCGGACTTTATCGATGACGCTATACGCTGGCATCGAAACCAGCAGCATCGATCAACGCCCACCCGGCCGCCAACCCATTAAAACTGTGGCCATTAATGGTCAACGCCGGGGCGAGGTGGAAGCCCGTGTGGCCGAAGCCTGCCGTGCCGGCCGCCAAGCCTATTGGGTGTGCACTTTGGTGGAAGATAACGAAGAAATTCCCGCCCAGGCCGCCGAAAAAGCCTTCGAACAATTGCAGCAGCAATGGTCCGATATCCGAGTAGGTTTGGTTCACGGTAAGATGAAACCCGCCGATAAAGAACGCCAAATGAGCGCCTTTAGAGATGGCGAGATTCAATTACTGGTGGCCACCACCGTGATCGAAGTGGGCGTGGATGTGCCCAACGCCAGCTTAATGATCATCGAAAACGCCGAGCGCTTAGGCTTGGCACAATTGCACCAGCTCCGTGGGCGTGTTGGCCGTGGTAGCGAGGCTTCCAGCTGTGTGTTGTTGTATCAAGCGCCCTTAAGCCAAACTGCTCAAAAGCGACTGGACACACTACGCAATACCGACGATGGCTTCAAAATTGCCGAGATGGACCTAGAACTCCGTGGCCCCGGCGAACTCTTAGGTAAACGCCAAACCGGCTTAGTACAACTACGCGTGGCCGACTTAACCCGCGATCGCGATTTACTACCTGTTGCCGAAGCGTTGGGCGAAGCACTACTACACCAAGCGCCCATGCAAGCCCAAGCTTTAATTCATCGTTGGTTGGGTGGCAATGTAGCCTTTGCTGAAGCTTAAATCACATCAAGACGTAAAGCGTTGTCTGCACACACGGTGAATAATTCACTAGAACAAGTGCTATACACAGCTTTCAAAAAACAATAAAAAAAAGGCCCGCAACAGCGGGCCTAAGCAGCACAACCAACCTCTTAGCTAAATCGTTCTGAGGCGTTAGTTCTTCGACTAAACTCTCAGGTCACTCACCGAGGCATCGGCAGCATGGCGTCTTACTGAATCAATTCCATTGCGCATGCCTCGGGGCGATTTGTACATTTGACTCTGGCCTATGGCCTGTCCGTTTGTTGCTTTTAAGATGAAGTAAGTTCGTCCATCTTTAGCTTGTTTCTCTTCAAAGCGTTGTTCGCTTTGGCTGTTTTTTCTTACCGACTCTATACCGTTGGTACAAGCGGCATGGCTTTCGTATTGTTCGCTTTGTAAGATGACTTGGCCATTACCGGCCTTTAAAACGAAATACTCTTTACCATTTTTACTTTTTTTAATTTCGAACTTACCTGCCATCAAACAACCTCCCAAGTCTTGAGATCTATTGTGACCTTAGGCGATAGTAAGGCCAAGCCTTTTTTTGTTAATACGTGTGACAAACATGTTTTTGATATCACAATTTGTACGTAAAACCATCGCCACTTTGAAGTATCCACAACTCTTCATTGCATTGGTTTTGCTAACCGTCATTAATTTCTTTATTCCCGATCCCATCCCTTTTATTGATGAAGCTATCTTATTGATAACTAGCGCAATAATTGGACGAATAACAAAACCAAAAACAATTGATAAAGCACAACAAAAAGAAAAATAGCACTTAGCAATAAAATAAAAACATTTATTTACATCCATGTTTATTGAAATCAAATTTCTCTTTTTTAAATTTATAAAAAAAAACTAAATCAATTTTAAGTAAAGCACTAAAAGCACACCAAGCTGTTTGCTTTAGCATTTAAAAAAGCACTGCTGATATCGATTAATGACTTAAACAACAAAGGGCGTAAAAAAAGCCGTCAATAATCTTCTTCTTAAAAAACAAGCTGTAAGCAATGCGTCAATTCACTAATCTAAGCTTGGTCAATTATTCGCTATTGAAAGCCCTTGTAAACCGATCATTACAGTTAGCCACATTCATTCCACCCAATTCAGCTGCCTAAGGCGGGAGCAAAATCGTACAATAGATGGTCTGAATACCTACCACCGAAAGCGGACGACCTCTTGCCACGCCTGATTTTACGCGCCCTTACGCTTTGCTTATGCAGCCTGTTTTCGATACCCGCCATGGCGCTGGAGTATCGCATCACCGGTGCACCCGAAGCGGTCGAAAAGAATATTCGCGCCACCGTCGACTTACTCCGGGTAGAAGCCGACACGCCACGCTGGCGCCTGCAAGAAATGGCCCGCTACGCCCCCGAACAAATCATGAAAGCCATGGAGCCGTTTGGCTTTTACCGTGCCCAGGTAAATATCCAGCAACAGCTCAACGACGACAATGAACTCAGTTATCTCATTGAAATCACAACGGGCGAAGCGGTAACCGTGCGGCAATTAATGTTGAACGGGCAGCATCCTTCGGGTCAGTTACCCGAAGTCTTCCAGCAATGGTTAGACGAGTGGCCGCTAACAAGCGGCAGCGTTTTGGATCAACAACGCTACGAGCAAGCCAAAACTCAGCTGGAACAACGTGCCGAGCAACAAGGCTATTTTCAGTTTCAGTGGCAACAACATGAAATTGTCATTAGCGAAGACCGCCAACACGCCGATATTCGCTTGCAATTTCAGACCGGTCGTAAAGCGGTATTCGGAACCACCAGCATCGAGCAAGAGCGCTTCACCGATAAACTACTCAACCGTTTTATCGATATTCAAACCGGCGAGCGTTACAACAGCGAACGCTTAGATCGCCTACGCAGCGACCTGAGTACCAGCGGGTATTTCGATTCGGTGGTGGTGGTGGAAAAAGTCGACCGTAGCCAAGACCCTGCGGTGGTGAATCTTGAGATACAGCTGCAAACCCGCCCACCAAATACCTACAGCACGAAGCTGGGCTTTGGTACCGATACCGGCCCACGTTTACAGCTGGGGTGGGATCGACACCATGTGAGCCGCCGAGGCGATCGTTTAAATCTGGCCTTTGGTGCTCAGCAGCAAAACAGCGAATTTGCACTGCGTGCCAATTACGAGCTTCCGCGTGGTAACGACCCCGATGAATTTTGGTTTGTGCGTGGTTTCGCCCAGGACGAAAATATCGACTTTCGCTTAGCCGCCGACGGCACCGATTCTTCCATCTTTCCCGATTTCAACGCCAATCAGCGCCAAATACGAATGGACACCGGCTTATTGACCGATATCGGTCGTGATTCGGGCTGGCCTTTGCAACAACGTTTATTTGTTACCTACTTATTTAACAGCTTTGAGTTGGTCGACAGTAATAATGTGTTACCGGCGGGTTTAAACCCCAATAACAGCCGGGATCAATACGTTACCGCCTTGGGTGCCTCTTGGGATTTACGCCGTATTAATGGCAGTGGTTTTGCCACTGAAGGCACGCGTGCCCAATTGCGCCTGAACGGTGCACTAGAACAAGCGGTTTCCGATATCAGCTTTGCACAGCTGTATTTAGGCGTGCGGCATAGTCGTTTATTGGGCGATCGGCACAAAGTGCTGGTACGTGGTGAAATCGGCTATACCGAGGCTGAAACCGATGAATTCCGTATTCCCGTGAACGACGATATTCTCGAATTATCCATCACCCAGCTGCCCGAGCCTTTTCGCTTTCAAGCCGGTGGTGACCGCAGTGTGCGTGGCTATGGGTTTGAGAGTTTAAGTAATAATCGTATTGGCTCGAACCATTTACTCAGCTTCAGTGCCGAATACGAATACCGCTTAAGCGAAGACTGGGCTGTGGCCGGCTTTTATGATGTGGGCAATGCGTTTAACCGCTTTAGCGATATCCGCCTGCGCCACGGTGTGGGCTTAGGTTTACGTTGGTATAGCTTAGTGGGGCCTGTACGCTTAGATTTTGCCCGTGGCTTAGACGAACCCAGCGATGGCCTGCGTTTACACATTACCATTGGCTCGCCTTTATTATGATGCAAAGCATACCGCACCGCTGCGTCGGCCGTGTTGAGCACAAAACGTTTATCACAAGACGAATGCAATGATCCGTATAGCTTGGGAACAAATACGCACACGCCGTTGGCGGCGCCATTTGCTGCTTTTACTCAGCCCCTTGTTCATCTTGCTGGTGGCTGCGGTGGCTATTTATCTTTGGGCCTCACATACCCAAAGCGGTGCGCGTTGGCTATGGTACCAAGCCGAATCTCAAGTCAATGGACTCAGCGCCCAGCAGATTGCAGGCAGCCTGAGCCAGGGCTTAGCGATTGAACAACTCAGCTACACCGCCAATGGCACCACGGCTCATATCGAGCAACTTAAGCTCAGTGCCGCAATCACTTGGCTGCCACGCCTGCAAGTGAACCTTACCCAAGTTCACGCCGATGGCATCGAAGTACAACTCGCAGCGGCTGAAGCCGATACCTCGGCAGAAACCAACATCAGCTTGCCCGATTTGCGTTCGCCCGTTGACTTTCATCTGCCCGATATTCGCTTCACACGCTTCCGTTTACGTAATGCAGAACAACAAGCGCTTGTGGCTTGGCAGCAATTAGATGCCGATCTCAGCTACGGCCAACAGCTCCATATTCGGCGCTGGCAGATTCAACAACTCCATGCAGCCGAGCTAACCCAAGAGCTGAATCTGCAAGGCGAAAGCGTGTTAGCGCCGCCGTTTCAACATCAGCTACAACTGACGCTGGCAGGCCAACTACCCGAGAGCTGGTCTCAAGCGGATTTCCAGAGCACAATCAAAAGCCAGGGTGATCTTCAGCAGCTCCAGCTTCATGTACACGGTAGCAGTGGCGAGTGGCTGCAAGCGCTCTCGGGCAAGGTCGATATCAGCAATGTGCTGGAACAAGCCGAGGTTAATGCTCAGCTGCAAGTGGAAGAACTCCGTTGGCCCGCAGATCCACAACAAGCGCCCATCAGCAATAGCCGTGAACTCAGCCTACAGGTTCAAGGTCAGTGGCCTCAATTAACCATCCACAGCCAATGGCATCAAGCCTTACCCACAGCCATTGCGGGTTTGTGGGCATTGAATGTGGAACAAGAAGCCCAGCGTTGGCTCATTAAACCGCAATTAAGCCAAGGCCAGGCCTTGCAATTTACCGGGCAGATTGATGCCGACGCCGGTTTTGAACACATTCAAACCCGGCTCGATTTAAACAATATTCAGTGGTCTGCCTTTAACCCAGCGTTAGCGCCGCTGGGGCAATGGCAAGGCAATATCGAGGCCAGTTACGGCAGCAACGGGCTTCATATTCAAACCCTACAACTGCACGAAAACCATGGCAGCGCCCAATTTCAAGCGCAAGGGCAGGTGGACTTAAGCAACGAGCAAGTGGACTTGAGCAGCCAGTGGCAACAACTGCAATGGCACGATGAACAACGTTTGCTGCGCAGCGAAAGCGGCGAGCTTCAAATCCAAGGTCCGTTAGACAACTACCAAATCCAAGGTCAGGTGCAACTGCAAGCCGACGAATTACCGCCCGGTTCGTTAGCACTGAAAGGCCAGGGCAGTCGTGAGCAATTACAGCTCGAACAACTACATTTAGATTGGCTAGAAGGCGCTTTGGATATCGATGGCTTATTGCGCTGGCAACCCCAAACCCAGTGGCAACTGGCGGTGCGTAGTCGTGCGCTCAATTTAAACAGCTTACTTCCGCAGCTCACCGGGCCTTTGAGCTTAAGTGCCGCAAGCCAAGGCCAGCTAAGCGATGCGGGTATTAACGCCGAACTCCAATTAGAAAGCCTCACGGGTGAATTACTGCACCAGCCGTTATCGGGCTCGGGTGCGCTGCACTACCACAATGGCGAGTTCAACAGCGAAGGCTTAAGCCTCAAAGCGGGCACTAGCCAGCTGCAATTACACACCGCCGCTGCTCCTGAGCCCAGCACCGCAGAACCTAACCAAAACACTGCAACAGACGCCTCGCCTGCAAGCCCGGGCAAACCTCAAGCTCTACATTGGCGCTTACAATTACCCGACAGCAGTATTTGGCAGCCGCAATGGCAGGGGCAGATCAATGCCCAGGGCTGGATCGCCGGACTTGCTGCATTAAGTGAAGCGACGAACGTAAATCCGAGCACCTTACAAGGTGCCGCTCAAGTCGAGCTCAACAATCTACAGTTCAACGAATTACAACTGGCCCATGGCGAACTCAATAGCCAATGGGCGGTGGATGCTTCCGTTTTACAAAGTCAGCGTAACCATACTCAAAACACTTGGCAGCTAGCCCTGAATGGCGAACTCCAACAGCTCAGCCAAGGCGAACAACTCCCCGCCAGCCAAGTACACATCCAATTAGATGCTAGCGCCCAGCAACAATTACTCGACCTCAACGCGCACAATGCACAGTGGTCGTTGGCGTTTGAATTACAAGGTGAAGATAATCCGCAACCACTGCAGGGTTTCAAAGCACAACTCAAGACCTTAAGCGCCCAACATCAAGATTGGGGCCAATGGCAGCTGCAAGCACCAAGCTCGCTGCATTGGCAACAAAATGAAGCGAGCAACTGGCAATTCCTGCTCGATGAAGCCTTCTGTTTAACGCAGCTGCAAAGTAATGCTCGTATTTGCGCTCAAGGCAGCGCTAAGCCTGAACAACAGATCGTGAGCGCCGCAGTAAATGCTGTCGACATTACGCCCTTAAACGCCAATTTAGCGGCCATACAGCTGCACCAAGGCCAGCTCAATGCCGAACTCCAGCTACAGCGCCAGCACAATCAATGGCAACAGCTCAGCGGTTTTGTTTTGTTGAATGAGGTTCAACTCAGCGGTAAAACGGAGACGGAAACGGAAAAAACTGGCGCCACGGCCAGTGTTCAGTCGTCGTCAAATCAACGTGAGCTGGCCAGCGAGAAACCACGTTTATCGGTGCCGCAGCTGCGTGTTAACTACCAGTTGGAATCACCCGAAGTTTTGGATTTGGCGCTTCAAGCGCAATTCGCCCGTAGCGCAGAACTCAATAGCGAATTACAGTTGCGGCAATGGGAAAACATCAACGCTCTACAAGTCGACGGTCAACTCCAGGCCCGCTGGCCCGACTTGGCCCAGTTACAAGAACTATTTCCCCAAGTGGGCTTACTGGAAGGCCGCATGGAGAGCCAGTGGCAGTTCTCGGGGCCGTGGAAACAAGCGCGTCTACAAGGCGAAACCCGCTTACAGCAATTGACTTGGGGTGATGCGCGCTCGGGTATTCATCTAAGCCAGGGCGATATTCGATTATTCAGCGATAGCGGCCAGGCGCTCCAGTTATCGGGGCAAATGAATATGGGCGAGGGTGTTGCTCATATCGATGGACAGCTCAATCCCAGCGATCGATCCTGGGGGCTACAAATCTCCGGCGACACCTTAGAGCTGCTAAACAATGCCCAGGGTAAGTTATATGCCAGCCCTAATCTCAAACTAGCGGGTGCTGCTTCGGTCATTCAAATGGATGGCGATATCCATATTCCTAAAGCGCGCCTACAGCCGGTAGTGAGTAATAACCCCGTCACCGTCTCCAACGATGTGCACTTAGCAGGCGTGGTCGAAACGCCCCCCAGCGCGGGGCCCGATATCCAGGGCCAACTCAGTATTACCCTAGGTGACGATGTAAAAGTTAATGCCGACAACGCCAAGGTTCGTCTAGGCGGTGGCATTCAGCTCAATTGGGCCGACCAACTTATCCCCAACGCGCAAGGCAAAATCACCTTAGAAGATGGCAGTATTCGCGCCTACGGCCAGAACTTAGAATTGGGTGAAAGTGCGGTCTTATTCGAGGAAGGGCCAGTGGATAACCCGCGTTTGAGCATCTATGCCGAGCGCTTGATTTTCGGCGATCCACTAGTAGAAGAAGCGGGCGTTGCCATTACCGGTACGGCGCAGAACCCCAATGTGGATCTCTACACCCAGCCTGCCACCAACGAAGAACGAGCGCTGAGTTACTTGGTTACTGGCAGTAATTTCGACCATGGCAATGGCCAAGGGGCGTTATCGGTGGGCATTTATCTGCTGCCCAAGCTGTTTGTCAGCTACGGCTTTGGCTTGTTTGAGAATGGTAATGTGATCAGCACCCGCTACGAACTCTCTAAACGTTGGAGCGTGCAGGCCGTTTCCGGTGCCCGTGACACCGGTGTCGATTTAAACTGGAGTATCGATCGCTAAGCTTTAGCGTATTGAACCCTTAGCACATTGCAGCGGTTAACGGCGACCGCGCCCACCCCGATTGCCCGCCTTACCAGTGCCCGCACGTTGACCCGAGCGCTGCGAATCCGCGCCCTTACCGGGTCGTGACGAGCCAGCACCACGGCCCGCTTTGGCCATTGCTGGCTTGCCGCGTCGACGATTCTGACCCTCTTCACCCTGAGCATTCGCGCCTGAACCATGGCTTCTGGGCGGCAAACCGGTATGTTGGGTGAGCACCGCACCTTTAGCAGTTTTCTTTGCTCCCGGTCTATAAGCCGGTCGCTTACTCTCCGATCTAGCGCTGGAATGATTAGGCGTCGAATTTTTACGGCGCGGGCTGCGATAACCATCTTCACCCTTGGGTTGCCAAGTGGGAATCAAATGCTGCTTGCTATTACCGATGAGATCTTCACGCCCCATCTCCTTC
>JAKSCJ010000102.1 GCA_022360675.1 Lysobacterales bacterium | reverse complement strand
TTGGCGTCGTCGGGGCAGGCGCAATGGCTAATGACTAGGCGGTACATGGTATTGGCATCCATACGCTTCAGTAACCACCGCGCGAAGCCTGGAATGGAATTTTGGCGCGCTAAAATGGCACCCTGAGCTTTCAAGCGGCCGTCTTCGGTGTTGCCTAAAATAATGCGTAAACGCAACCAGTCGGCAATGCGTTTGGCCCAGATAGAAACCCGGCCACCACGAACTCCCCAGCTAAGATCTTTCACCATGGCAAAAGAACGGGTGAGTGCAATACGTTCGTTAATAACGTCGACTATACGTTGGCTATCGGCACCGCTGGCAGCGACCTCTGCCGCCAAAATGGTAAGTAAACCGTGGCCTGAGGCTGCGTTACAGGTGTCGAGAACCTGAATCATTTCGGCATCTTGACGGCTGGCCGCCGTTTGGGCCGCTTGTAAGGTGCCGCTTAAACGCCCCGAGGTATGAAGCGACACCACCTCGTAGCCGTGGCTGGTGAGTAACTCATACTGGCGGCGGAAATCTCCCGGTGGTGGTTGGGAGGTTTGTGGGTGTTCTTTGAGTTCGTCGGCACGCTCGTAAAGTTCATCGGGCGACATGGACAGGCGGTCTAAATATTCTTGATCGCCAATATTTAAGCGTAAAGCCACGCGATGAATACCCAAGCGTTCCACCGCTTCTTCGGGCATGTCGGCACCCGAATCACAAACCACCGCCACGCTGCCGCTTTGGTTCAACAAACGATGTTGGCGCTGCATATCGTCCGCTTTTTGTTGACTCAATTGGCCAAACTGCTCGCAGGCAAGAAAAACCTGAGCGGGTTGATTGGTGTGGATATGTACGCGAACGCGTTGCTGGCTGCCAGCGAGAACGAGGCTATCGGCTTCAAGCTCGGTGAGCTTGGTTTGTAGCTGGCCACGATCGATGCCTTCGCCAGTAATTAGGCACTCGGTGCAATAGCGGAAGGTGAGGTTTTCTTGATGCTGATGGTGAACCTCGGTGGTATCTTTGATTTCCAGGTTTTGGATCGATTCAGGCAGCTTACCGTCGCGCACAAATCGCACCACGCCTTCGAGAAAATCCACAAAGCCCTGGGCGCCCGCATCGACAACACCGGCGTCTTTCAGCGCGGGTAAAAGGTTGGGTGTGTTGGCTAAGGATTTATGGGCGCGTTTGAGGCCTTGTTCTAATAAGACGGCCACATCATCAATGCCGCGTTTACTTTGCTTGGCCAATTCATCGGCGAAGTCGTGTAAAACCGTAGGCAACGTGCCTTCCACCGGTTGTGCCATTGCCCCCCAGGCCGATTTCGCGCCGCGCCGAACAATGGCCGCCAAGCGCTTACCATTGAGCTCGCGACTGCGCCTTGCGCCTTCTCGTAAACCTTGGAAAAACTGAGCCATGATGGCACCCGAGTTACCGCGTGCACCATCGACAGCGGCGTCGGCGGCAGTGCCAAGGAGTAGGGCAACATTGGCTTGTGGTTGGGTGCTTAGCGCTTCTTGAACAGAGCGCAGAGTGAATGCCAGATTGGTTCCGGTGTCGCTATCGGCAACAGGAAAAACATTAATCTTGTTGATGTACTCACGCCGTTCTAAAACATGGTGAATACCGGCTTGTAAGGCTTTTTGTAAACCTTGGGCATCAATGCGAGTAATGGGTTTTCTGCGTTTTTTAGATAGCGAGACGGGCGATTTCGGCATACAGGCTTCTTCTATTTTTAAGCGGGAGCAAAGGTCCGCAGTGTACCACGCCGACCGAACCGAACGGTTGGGTATGGCCAGAGGTGTGGTCATAGGCACGATCAGAACAAATCGCCGCGTGATCAAAGGCGCTTAATCCCTTTTTGGTGGGTTATAGGGCTCCAATATTCGAGCATAAATAATTCAGGCACAAAAAAACGGTGGCAAATTGCCACCGTTTTTTTGCGTTGTCTTTAAAGTCTTAACTTTAAGGAGCTAAGGCGTACTCCTTAAGGCTTCTCAATACTTAAGATTGACGACGACGTAAAGTCAAACCAGCGCCAGCCAGCAGTGCCAAGAACATGGCGATCATGCCGTATTGACCCAGAGTCGGAATTTCAGACGGGGGCGGCAGTGTGGGGCCTTGGGTGCCTTCCACGAAACTCACGGTGTCGATACCGATGAAGTTGGAGTTGTTGCCCGTGGGGCCCGCTTCATCAACGAAGTAGCGGAAACCCACACGACCGGTGCCGGTGGTGGGCAGGCCTTCGGCATTGGTGATCACAATTTCACACCAGTCTTCAGGATAGCCGCCGGTACCCGGAGGGCACACACCTGCGGTGGTGTCTAAGTTGGGGTTGATCACGGTTAAGGTGGTGGTGAAGTCACCCACAGTAGTGTTGTCAGCACCCACATCGGTGCTGGCACCCGCAGCACTTACCCGTACTTCTAAGCGATCGGGGAATTGGCTGCCGCCGGTGGGTACACGAGTCCAGAAGCGCAGCTCAGCACCGGTACCGAAGTTCACTTCGGGAGTCAGCAGCCAATTGCTGATCAGGCCAGCACCACCGGTGGTGTTATTGAAGTTCGCGCCGATGTAAGCGGTGGGTGCACCGGCTTGAGACGGGAACGTGGCGTCATTACCTTGGAACCACTCGGTGGTGCCCAGAGGGTTACTTAAGTTTTGCAGAGACCAACCCGCGCCGGGCAGCGTGGTGATGTCGGCAAAATCTTCGTCGATAATCGCACCACCTTCAACAGCGGAATGCGGGCCAGGGCTTCCGTTGGAGGGTAGTGCAAACTTGGCTTCGTTTTGCGCCAAGGCAGATCCAGAGAGAGTGACAGCAAGGAGGCTTGCCAGCAAATAGCGTTGTTTCATAATTTATTTCATCCAGGCACTGATGTAGTTTTTTGTAATACCGGCATAAGGATAAAACTTATGACGAATTAAATCGAGAGTTTGCAGGTAATTTTGTTGAAATTTCTTGTTTTTTGTGATGCTAAATTCAGTAAGTTAATTATCGCTAATGTGAGTGTTTGCTAATAATAAATGTGCTGTCTTTCTAACGTTACTTGGCACATTGGGCTAACACCTGTTGGGGCTGCCAAGTTTGGACTGAGGTTTGCACGGTTTGTTGATTGTTCATGCCGCCCACAAGAACCACGGCTTGTTGATGATTGACTGCGCTGCGATGATCCATGCTGGCCTCAGATAATGGATTCAGGCAAGACCACTGTTGTTGTTTAAGATCGAAAGCCACCACGCTAGCTAAAGCTTGGGCGGGCTCGCCGTCGTAGCCAATGCCGTTGTAGTTGTAGGGGTTATGGGTTCCGCCCAAAAACACCACACGTGCATGCTGTTCGTCTTGCATACCCGTAGCGGCGGCCCGATAACGCGCGCCCATGGGCATGGCGGGCATTGGCCGCCAATCGATACGGCGATGGTCATCGGCTCGGATTTGGCCTTGCCAACAAGCTTCACTTAATACAAATTGCCGAGGTCCGCTGCTCGGATACTGCACTTCAGCGCCACCACAAACCACAAGATGGTTGCCAACAATGCCGCCGGCGTGGCCGAACACAGCCGCTCCAGGCCAAGGTTCGGCCTGGGCCCAAGTGTTTTCTTGCGTATCGTAAACCTGCACTAAGTTCACATTGCCTACATCGTGCCAACCGCTGATTAAATACACGTAGCGGTCTTGATACACCAATGCCACCGCGTCATCTACGGGCACTGGCATCGGTGCGCGGGGGCGGTAAACCCCAGTGGTGTTCGGGTGAACTTCAAAAACATCGGGCGCC
>JAKSCJ010000394.1 GCA_022360675.1 Lysobacterales bacterium | reverse complement strand
GGCGCCCGATTTACAAGATGTGTATCGTATGGCGGTCGATGCTTATGCGGTGCAGCATCCAGGCTCACCATCGCGCCAAAGTATTCAATCGGTGGGTGTTCATTTAATTCGGCTTTGTTTGTTTATCGAGCATCAATTACCGGCTCACAAAGCCAATGCCATGATGTTAGCCGCGGCACAAAACAAAGCGGCCTTTCACTGGCTCACGCCGCCTGAAGAACGGGGTAAAATCAGCGTTCAAGATGTACACCAGGCGGCTACTGTCGAAGCTTACCGGCAGCAGGTTCAATGCTGGGCACATAGCGCTTGGCAAGCTTGGGCAATGCATCATGCGCAAATCCGCCAGTGGTTGGCTTTGGTGTTAAAAAACACACAACATTGAACCGACAAGGAAGTGATCGGTGCCTACATTCAAATCTCCCTCTTCAAACGCTATTTCAACGCAGCGCTCGGCAGATACCAGCCGGCGTTTTGATGCGCACGCAGAAGTTTACGACGCCAGGGTTGGCGTGCCCGAGTCGGCATTGACTCAAGTGGCTCAGAAAATTATCCAGTGCTTAGCAGGCAAGCCTGAGAACAAACCTAATCTGCTGGAAATTGCTCCGGGCACCGGTGAGCTGGCGCAGTTTTTATTTCCCTTATGCCATTATCACGGTTTGGAAGGCTCGCAAGGTATGCTGGCGCAATTGCATCAACGTTTAGGCGCTCTGGCATCGACCCATGTTGAATCAAGCCCAGCCGAACTCGCCGATGCCAATCAAACCTGGCCGGTGGCCGATGCCAGCCAAGACGCCATTGTTATTGCCCGCGCCGCTCACTTGTTAGCGCGTGATCATCTCATTAAAGAAGTGCGTCGTTGTTGCCGTGAACATTCGGCTTTTTTGATCTTAGGCCGTGTGCAAAAAGCGCCGGATTCTGTGGCCGCCCAGCTACGCAGAATGCTGCATCAGCGATTACGCGAACACGGCCACCAACCACGGCGCGGTGGCAAGATCCACCAGCAGCTCGCCGCCAGTATCGACAAGGACTATCGCACCTTGAGTGCTGCTTGCTGGCAGGTGAGCGAAAGTCCATTACAAGTACTGAATACGTGGCGTGACAAAACCGGCTTAGGCGGCGTGGTGCTCAATGCACGAGAACACGTTAAGATACTCGATCAACTCGAGCAGCAGTGTAAGGAACACTTCGGCGATATCGAGAAAAAACAGCAAAGCGGTCGGGAATACCAATTATTGTGCGCCACCATTCGTTGAAGCGCGCAGGTTAAAGCACACAGGGCTTAATCCAGTTTTAAGAAAGGCATCGAAACGTATGGGGTTTCGCCCCGTCTCTATGGGATCGTGACGCTAATAGCCATTACCCGAGTTTCCTCGCCGCGCATTAATTAATAGCTATCAGAACACAATGAACGACTGCGGCACAGAATCGGCAGTCGCCACACGTCCATTTCAAGCGGCCTGCAGCAATCCTGGCCGGACGTGTGAACAAGGAACAATCAGCCAAAGGACGCATTATGACAATTAGCGACGAATTACTCAGCAAGCTGGGGCAAAGTCTCGTCCAGGGCAATCTTGGTGATCCCAAAGTCATGGGACAAACCGATGTGAGCCAAACCGGGCCCGGCATCAGCATTTTGCCGGAAGCCAATGTGGTCAAGGTGGGTGGTCAAAGTATCATCGATCGTGGCCGCAAAGCCGTTTTCCCGATTCTCGACGAAATCGTAGAAAACCTGCCCAACCACAAAATGATTATCGGAACCGGTGCCGGCACCCGTGCTCGCCACGCCTACAGTGTGTCGCTGGATTTAGGTTTACCCACCGGCGTAATGGGCGTGTTAGGTACATTCGTGAGTATGCAAAATGCGCGCATGTTGCATTACTTGCTGGCCAAGCACGGTATTCCATTCATTGAGCCCATTCAGTTCCCGCAGTTGCCACTGTATTTGGCCGAGCGCCAGGCCGTGGTTTTCTTCGGTATGCCGCCGTATACCTTCTGGCAGCAAAACCCTGAATCGGGTCGTATTCCGCCACACCGTACCGATACCGGCTCGTATCTCATTAGTGAAGTATTCGCCACCCGTCAGATGATTTACATCAAAGACGAAGACGGCCTGTACACCGCTGACCCGAAAAAAGATCGCAATGCCAAGTTCATTCCCAAAATTTCGGTGGAAGAACTCAAAGCGATGGATCTGAAAGACGTGGTGGTCGAACGCGGCGTTTTAGATTTGATGCAAAACGCACACCACAGTCGCAAGATTCGCATCGTTAACGGCTTAAAGCCGGGGCAAATCACGCGCGCCTTAAACGGCGAAGACGTGGGCACGTTGATCTACGCGGACTAAGGACTGAAGGATACCTCTAATGAGTGAAAACAATAACGGACAAGGCTCCGCTAACGACGGTCGCCACCATATGGACTCGCTGCTGATGCGCGAGAGTTTGGTGGATAAAGATCTCATCGCCGCCACTGAAAAAGAACCGCCCACAGTACGCATGCTGCCCCACTGCCAAGTCATTAAAATTGGCGGTCGCTCGATTTTTGATCGTGGTCGAAAAGCCCTGTTACCTGTGGCTGATGTGTTAGGCGAGGCTTTAGAAAAGCAAAAGCTGATTATCGGCACCGGTGGCGGTGCACGCACACGTCATGTGTATTCTATTGGTGTGGATTTAGGCTTACCCACTGGCGTATTGGCGCAAGTCAGTATTGCCGATGCCTTAGGCACCGCGCATATTCTGGGCACCTTGCTAGCCCCTCACGGCGTGGTCGCCATTCCACCGGAGATCTTCGGTCACTTATTGCCGTTCTTCATGCGGGGCGCACCGGGTGTGATCTTCAACGGCGATCCACCGTACGCTTTATGGGAGCATCCGCCGGCCTTAGGACGTATTCCGCCCCACCGTACCGATGTGGGTAGCTATCTACTGGCTGAATGTTTCGGTGCCGAGCGTTTAATTCTGGTGAAAGATGTGGATGGTTTATACACCGCCGATCCGAACCAAGACAGCAGCGCTGAGTTTATTCCTGAAATTAGCGTAGACGAAATCAAAGAACGGGGTATTACCACACTGCCCTTTGAAGAAGTTTTACTCGATCTCTTGCCTAAAGGTCGTTTAATGCGCGAATTTAGAATCATCAATGGCCTGAAGCCTGAGTTAATCACCCAAGCCTTAAATGGCGAACCGGTGGGAACTCGGGTGTACGCCTAAGCGCTAATTACATTCTGAATTAACCGCTTTTGGTCGATATCAAAGGGGTGATACGTCAACGTATCGCCCCTTTCTTTTTGCGCAATCAAATCGCCCATACAGTGAGCGCAGCCGGTCGTTTTTTTTGCCGTTTTGCTTACAATTCTGATACAAAGTTACACTAAGCGTAAGGTATAAGAAATATTACATGCAAATACATTTTTATGATTAATTATTATTTTTAAATATAAAAAACAACTAATTATAAAATATATACATTATATTCTTACTATTAGATTCGCTATACATTTTTATAAATACAAATCTAAAAAAGTTGCATTTTAAACAACCAAGGCGTACTTTTTAGCCCGGTGCCCTTTTCTACAAAACACAAAAGAGTTGTGTTTTGAAAAGGCATACCAGCTTGTGATTTTGACATCGCAAGTTATAAGAGTAAGCACTGATAACTTGCTCTGTTTCCGGCAATGACTTTTATCGTTTATCTGGGAGGAAAACGATGCCTACCTCGCCTAAGCAATCTCGTTTTGGTCGCAATGTTCGACTCAGCAAAAAGCAACTGCTCGCCGCCGTAATTACCAGCTCTTTACTAGGTGGTTCAGCGATTGCAGCCGACTTCGCGTCACAAAACCAGGTGATTGAAAAAGCACCTAACCCCAACATTCAAGCACCACAAGCTAAGTACTTAGCCAGCCCCGATGCGCAGAAAGCGATTCCGGGTCAGTACATTGTGGTCTTTAAAGATGGGCAACGCCTGAGCCAAAGCGCACGCACTCAATTTGTGAGTGACAAAGCAGCGCAGTTCAACGTTGAAATGGGTGCAAAGGTTTTACACCAATACGATGCATCGTTAGCTGGTGTAGCTATTGAAGTGAATGCTGAGTATCTGGGTAAACTGCTGGCCGACCCGCAAGTGGCCTATGTGGAAGAAGATACGGTGCAATCATTGGTTGCCGTGCAAAATAACCCACCCAGCTGGGG
>JAKSCJ010000029.1 GCA_022360675.1 Lysobacterales bacterium | reverse complement strand
GCTTTGGCTTCGGCAACGGTGATGGTACGGCCCGGCTTTAATACTTCGGCTTCAAAGCGAAAATGGCTTCCTCGTGCCGGCGACAATAAATTGACCTTAAACTCGATCGATAACACAGCCGCATCAGCGGGCATTAATGAAAAAGCCGCATAACCACAGGCACTGTCTAACGCGGTGCTAATGATGCCTGCATGAATAAAGCCATGCTGTTGGGTGTACTCGCCTTGATAAGGCATGCTCAGGCAAACACGGCCTGCTTCCACCGACGCCAATTCAATACCCAGGCTGCTCATGGCCTGTTGGCGAGCAAAGCTATCGCTAACGCGTTGTTGAAACTGGGGATCTAGGGGTGTGGCCATGGCTGGAGTGATTCCCTATGAAACCCAGTAGTTTAATTCAGTGCCGACACTTACACCTAAAAATGGCGCTATTTGAACACGAAGTTAGCGCGCCTGTTAGTGGATTCCATTTCAGCTAGGTGGTCTGGCATTTGAACTAATGTGATGAAATGTAAAATCGTGAAAGTATAGACATTATTATTGATTGCTTTTGTAACTTTCTGTTTTTTATCTCAAAAATATATGGTTCGAATATGTGGGTTTTGTTTTGATTATGTGAAAAAGCTAAAAAATAACACCAAGTAGAACATTTTCACTATCACCAATCGAGCTCAGACAAAGAGTCATAACGCTTGATTTGCTTGTGCTGGGTCTCATTGTTAAGATTTTAGTTAGCAAAATTGATTAAATGAAGTATGGCAGGTAGTAAGCAAATAAGTGCTGAAGGGAGAACACCGTTTTGGTGAATCGCTAAGCAAGAAGGATGTGATAAGGAGTGATCTGTGGGCATGATGACGGTTGTCAAAGGCGTAGCTGGAGTGCTACTCGTGGCCATAAGCTTCAAGGCAGAAGCGATACACACTAAATTAGTAAAGTCTGGTGATGCGGTATTGATTTGTGAAGCGCAACAGCAAGGCACCTACTGTGATGTTTGGATTTCGGGCCAGAGCTTAAAATCCACTGACTGGGCAGCCGATGATATTTGGATTGCCGCTTCGAATCACCACACCGCTGAAGTCGCCTGTTTCGCCCGGCAAAAATCCTACATGGGGCAAGTATCTGCGCGGGTAACCTTTGGCGATGGTACTGAAATGTCGTTAAGTAAATCGATTCCCTGCGATCCGTATTGACGGCACCGTTGTAACCGAATATCCCCTCGCCAACCAGCGGCGGCCCCTGACCAGCTCATCGGAAGCCAATGAGGGCACACGATCGTCAGGGTATTCATGGCGACCTGCAAGATGCAGGTCACCATGGGGGCTTACGCTTAAGTACTGTTGGCTGGCTCGCTTTAATTCTCGGTATCGTTGTTGATACTAACGGTTGCTTCAGTACGGCTTGTATCTGATTCTAACTTTAAAATGCCGCGCAACTGGCGTTGTGCGGCTTCAAACGAAAAGTGCTCACGAATATTGTCTAAGCCTGCCTCGGCCAAGCGCTCCCACAAGGTCTGATCTTGATACAGCCGAATCACCGCATCGGCAAACTCTAAGGCATCGTCGGCCACCAAGACTTCTTCGCCGTCTTCCATTGCCATGCCTTCCACCGCGATGGTGGTGGCTACCACGGGCTGGCCGTGAGACATGCTGCTGTTCACCTTGCCCTTAACGCCCGCACCATAGCGCAGGGGCGCTACCGATAGGCGGCAACCATCAAGGTAGGGCTCGATATCTTCCACAAAGCCTAGAATATCCACATTGGGAGCGTTTAGGTTTTTGATGTCGTCGGGCATTTTGCTACCGATCACCTTAAAGTGCACCTCGGGCAGGGCGGTGTGGATACGCGGCCAAATCTCGCCGATAAACCACTTCATCGCATCCACATTAGGCGGATGTTGGAAGCCGCCGATAAAGATGATGTCTTTACGCGCTTTAAATTCTTGGCCTGAGCCTTTTACATTGTGAATATTCGACAAGACGGCCACATCAACATCGGGGCTGATCTCGTTGAGCAGTTTTTGCTCCACCGGACTCACCACAATCGTGGTGCTGCTTTGTTCCATTAAGCCTAGTTCTTGTTTACGTGTGGCGGCCGCCAGACGCTTTAAAGTCGCGCTTTCTTTTAACTCGGCCTCGCGCTCTTCACGTAGAAAATGGAGATCCACGGTGTCGAATAAAGTGATCGCCTGCGGGCAATGGCGTTTGACTAGGTTCAAGAGCTCTTGGGCCACGTAATAGCGGCTCAGCATGACAGCTTGAAAGCGTTGACCGTGCTGGCTTAAGAAACTTTGGAAATCCTTCAAAAAAGGACCATGCCAAACCTCGATACCGGCATCTTGAAGCTCGCTGGTATAGCGGCCGCGATGGCTGCGATCGGCAGAGCAAAAGACCACATGCCAGCCTAAGCTACGCGCCACCTGTAGCAGCTGAACCATGCGTAAGGAGCCGGAGTCTTGATCGGGTGTGGGCACCCAGGCATCGATAATCAAAATGCTGGGTGGCGTGTTGCCGTCGTTGATTAAATCTTGGGGCAGCGTATTGGCGGCGGGTGCCGCTGTTTCCGTTTGCTGCCATAAATGGCGTGCAAAAGGTTGAAGATAAAGATGCTGTTGCTGGCGATATGCGCGATATTGGGCGCTGATCGCTGCCTGATCGGCGCTGTTCAGTGGGCCGGTGTTGATGCCCATGCGAGATAAGCTCAATGCAACCGGATAACCTTGAGTGTCGACCAAAGGCCGTGCAAAGGCGTGTTGTGGATGATCGGCTGCTAGTAAACGGATCTCATCTTGGCATTGAACACGAACTTGGTTGTCTTGGTTAATCAAGCTCGCACCCACCACGGCATAGTCGTCTTGCTGATGTAACGCCTGCAACATGGCGTTCAATGCATCGTCTTGCGGCTCGCTGTTGGCATCTAAGATGAGCCATTGGTCGGGCACCGGGATTTCCGCATCGTTCAGTGCCTTGATGGCTTGGCTTAGACAAGTTTCAGCGGCTGAGTTGTCGGTATCTTCACCCTGGTTTGGTGCATTGATGGTAAGCAAGCCCTGGCATTGTTCGAGATACTTGTTAGTGACCTCGTTGCTTTCACCACAAGCTACAGTAACCAGCGCATGCTGAGCTTGTAGGGCTGCTATTTGTTTTAGCTGTGCACTTAAGATGAGCGGCTGTTCGCCCAACAAAATACACACGCCCAGCTCGGGTTGCGGGCTTTGCTGTAATTGCACCGGATCAGGATCGGGAACTGGCACCGTTGCTTCGGGTTCAGCGTTCGGAGCCTCGCTGTCGCTTTTCGCTTGTGTGGTATCGGCCAGGCTGTTTTGCACGCTTTGAATACGATGGGCATCGTCATTGTGAGCTGCCTCACCAAGCGGCTCTTGTTGCAAGCGTCGCAATGTGCCACCCAGGCCTTGGCTAAACATGAGTTGCAGTAAGCGTTTGATAATCCACGGCCAGCGCCAGGGCAGGTGAACGCGGGCGCGGCGTGCATTACGCGCGGTACGAACAAAAGCCCGCAGCGGCTTGGTGATGCGCCAAGAGCGGCTGGCCAGCACTTGGTGGTGCTCGTGTTCCACCTGGCGTAAATGCTGAATTTGGCTTTCTTGCTCGATGAGTTGTTGCGCTTGTTGATGAACTCGCTCGCGTTCGATCTGCAACTGCTGGCTTAATTGCTGGCGTACCAAGGCCAGTTGCTCGTGCTCTTGTTGCAGCTCTTT
>JAKSCJ010000239.1 GCA_022360675.1 Lysobacterales bacterium | reverse complement strand
TCTTGGGTGAGCTACCGCTTAAGATGCTTTCTTGGGAGGTGGCGATATCGCCATTTAAGGCCAAATTTGCCGAGTAAATTTCGCTGCCGTCGGTCCAGGCGATGACATACTCGCCATTTTCGTAAGCGGTGGCCACGGGATCGAAGAAGGCCGATACATCGTCGCCATCGTCGTTGGTTTCAGTATCGCTGATTTGGGTCACATCGCTAATCGAACCGCCCGATTCACGATAGGTTTGAGCGAACACCGAGCCGGTACAAACACCGTCAAAGATCACGTTATCGTCGTTGGGTTCGATCCAAGTCATGACCAGATCACCCGAGCGATTGCTGGCCACATCGATAGATTGGCAATCGGTGAGTCCGGCAATGGTGGCGTAGGACTCGCTGAAAATACTTACCGTACCTTGGGAAACACCACCGGTGTTGAAGTATTCGGCTTGTACGGTGACATCCACCTCAAAGATATCCGAAACCTCACGGGTCACGCCCAAAATCCACACCGCAGAAGGGGTTAAGGCCATGGAAGCCCGATCCACATTACCGAAGGTGGTTTCGCGCTGATTAAAGAGATCAGAGCCCGAGCTGTCGAAGGCTTGAACAAAGGCCACCGTGTCGCTGCTGCTGACGCTTTCGCCAGTCCACATCACATACACATCGCCAGCGTCGTTTAAGGCCACATCCAGGTTATTAAAATCGATATTACGACCTGAAGTGCCGGTACTGAAAAACACGTTCGATAAACCATTATCGTCGGCATCGCGGCGTGAACATTTAATGGCGGAGTCTTCTTCAGCAAAGCACACCACGTACTCACCGGTGACCGGGTTGGTATCCATGGCTACCAGCACACTGCTGGCTCCCGAATAGCTATCGATAAAGACATCGTCGCTAACACTCACCAACTCGGCCTGGGCCGTTGTTGCCATGAACAGGCCGCCCATGCCCACAGCCGTACATGAATACAGAAAATTCCTTAGCTGCATCTCATTGATCTCCAAAAATTTGATCTTTAAAGCGGCCAGAGCTGGTTAAGCTTTGGTAGGCCTGGGCGTAAAAGCGGTAAGCACCAAGGTAATCTTGGCTGTTAAAGGCTTGATCGCCTTGGTCGAATAAGCTTTGGGCAGTACTGATATCGTTGCCAATCAAAGCAAAGGCCTGGATAGTTTGGCTGACAACCTCACGCGATTCTTCCAAAGCGCCGCCGGTACTGGCGGGCAGTTGAAAGCGAATAATCTGCAATGTGGAATCGGCTAAGGCAGCCACCAAAGCACTGCGTTGTTGTTGGGCCAAGCCGTCGTCGTTAACGGTATTTAAGGTATCGAGCTGACTTTGGAAGGTCGTCAAATCGCTGATGGCCTGTTGGGTATCGTCACGGATTTCTACAGTGCTTTCTTGTACATCGGCGGCGCGCTCGTCGGCATCTTCAATATCCACCTGATTCACCTGGGCGCGAAATTGAATATCGGCGGCCATGGCAGCCAAGCTGTTTAAGTCGCTGGCCAACGCGGTGAGATCGTCTAGCGATTCATCCAGGTCACTTTCGATGCTGATGAGATCCGACTCCAACGTGCTTTGCAGGGTATCTAAATCATCCACCGCCGTATTGAGATCATCTTGGGCATCATCCAATGAACTTTGGCTGGCACGACTGGAAGTGGTGGCATCGACAAAATCGGAGAGATGATCGGCAATGTTTTCTTCGGTTTCTAAAATGGCATCCAGGTAGGAATCCCGCTGCTCGGTCAAACACGCTTCGGCAGCGCGGTATTCGGCTTCGGCGGTTTCATTAATGATATTGGCCAAAGTGCAGGCCGAGGCATCGTTTTCGCCCAGTACGGTTTCTAAACATTCCCAGGTGGCTGCCGTGAGGATCTCTTTAATGGTGAAGACTTCAATTAACAAGCCTAAACCCTCAGAAGCGCTGATACTGGCGCAAGCCGCGATACTGGTTTCCGGGTCAGGAAACTCGATGGTACGCACACCGCCCGGCGACACGGGCGCAAACGGCTCGGCCTTATTCGCGCCACTGAAGCGACGTAAATGTTCATAACGCAAGCGCAGATCGTGAGCTGCGGGTGCACGCTGCAACATGATGGCCAGATCTTCCTCCGGTAACAACAAGAGCTGCTCTTGTAAGCGTTGCCATTGCTGGCTGCGCAGGGTTTGTTCACCGAAGCTTTCGCTGTGGCCTTGCATGGAATCCAGCAGCTCCAGCAACAAGGCACGGTAAGCATCCAAGTCTTGATGCTCTTGGCTTTGGTTTTGATCGGGCGCGCTGCCGCCCGAAACACCAAACTGTTGGGCTTGGACATTCGGTAAGTAAAGCCCCAAGATCAACACCACTGCACAAAGCCGATTCAAAATGATGTTTCGCATCATGTTCTCCTAGCGTCGTGTGCTGTTGGTGAGGCTTTGGTAAGCCTGGGCGTAAAAGCGAAAGGCCAGCAAGTAATTCCGCTGGTTATATGCATCGTCGCCTTGGCTCAATAAGCTCAGCGCCGCACTGGTGGTGTTGATACCCAGCTCGTTTAATTGATTAATGGCACGGGTTAACACTTCGCGTGCTTCTTCCAATTGACCACCCCGCTCTGCAGGCAAGGCATACTCGGCAGGTAAGCCATCGGGTGTGGCCAAGGCCACTGCTATGCGGTCGCGTTGTAGCTGCACAAAGGCCGCTTCGCTTTCGGCACTTAAGGTTTCGGCCTGGCTTTGCAGCGCACTGATAGCGCTGAGAATACTTTGGGTATCGCTACGAATTTCGCTGCTGCGTTCTTGCAGATCTGCCGTGCGTTCTTGAACGTCTTCGGCTTCCACCTGATTCACCTGTAAGCGGAATTGAATATCGCTGGCCACGGCCAGTAGATCCGTCAAGTTAATTTGCAGATTCGCCAAGTCTTCCAACTGAGTATTAAGGTCGCTATCGATGGTGATAAAGCCTGAATCCAAAGTCGATTGCAGCGTTGAGAGATCACTGAGTGCTGAGGTAATCGTGCTTTGGGTATCGTCTAATGAACTTTGTGTGGCGCGGCTGGATGTGGTGGTATCGTCGATAAACGTGTTGAGATGCGCACCAATATTACGATCTAACTGTAAGATGGCTTCACCTTTACCGGCGCGTTGTTCATTCAAACAAAACTCACCTAAACGCGTGGCATTTTCCGCCACAATCACCAATAAGGCTGGCGCTAAACAGGCTAAGGCACCGTTTTCGCCCAGTAGTGTTTGTTGGCATTCAAACTTCAAAGCCGCAAAGATCAACTTAATGGTTTTTTCAGCGGCCACCGCAGCGCCATACGAAGCACCCGTGGTGTTGGCACAAAAGGCTGGGTCTACTTCCACATCGGGAATATCGATACTGCTACGCTCTGAGGCCTGGGCTATGGCAACATCCAAACCTTCTCGCCCTTCGCGCAACCATTCCTCGACCGTGCGTTGGCTTAAGAAGGACAAGCGCAGGCGATTCAGAGCTTCGCTATCTAAGGCTTGAATTTCGGCCTGGGCTTGTTGGATTTGACCCGCCGGCAGATCAAAACCCATGAGCATTTGGCTATCGGCTGCTAGATTTAGTGCTGTGTTTAAATACGCGCGATACTGCGCAGCATCCAGTTCTTCAGAACTAGCGGTCGGTACGCCGCTTGCTGGCGAATGTTCTAGTTGCGAGTGCGCGGTTTGGGAGGAATGCGTATTGGCCAGTACCGACATTGAAGCCAGCATTAAAAACCCAAGCCACACACATTGGGAAAGAAAGAAACGAAGCCTGAAGCATGCCGTCATCTTCAGTATCCTGCCTTGTCGTTTTAGAAAGCATTCCTTGGCCGATTCAAAATCGCCACCGTGGTGCCATCATGAATGGATCAATGATAAAAACCTAGGGTTCTTAATCAAGATTCAACGTTAAAGCACTTCAATGGTTGACCCAATGGCTTGATCTATGGTTTGAGAAGCAAACTATGTGCTTACATTAGCCATCGCGCTTTATCATCTTCAAGGTAACAAACCGCCGTAACTTCACCAAGTCTAAATCAACAAAAATCGAAAATTTCAGTAAAGATCAGAACAAAGCACACCATACTGTTTACATTTATTACCTAAAACCTTACAGATAGTTTAGTCAGGCTATCGCATTGAATGGGATTGCATCTCAATTGCTAGCATCGTTTTGTAAAGACGATGGTTGAACATTCGCCAGCGTATTGTCGGTAGCCGCTTCTGGTGCTTTCCGAATTAACAAGGGAAAGGTGGGCACTTGAACTAATAAGGTAAAGACAGCCACACCGTAAACGATGGATTGCACAGTAAACCAGTAGTCCAACTGTAGCGGTAATGCCAGCACTAAAGCCAAGGCTACAGGGCCACGCACACCGCCCCAAAACAGTACATGGCGATGGCTTAATTTCACCGATTTAATGGGGAATATGGCAGTCACCAAAGGAACACAAGCATAAGCCATGACCGCTCGCGCAAATAAAGCGGCCGCGATACCAATCAAGATAGCCAGCCATCGTTCGGTGAACATATCCAGCGTAATGGTAATTCCCACCAACACAAAAACGGCAGCATTGGCGGCGAAGGCAAAGAAGCCCCATAAGCGCGGGTTAAAGTCGTTGCTATCGGCGCTGCGGCGTATGGTTCGGCCCAATCCTAAACCGCACACCAAAACCGCCATGACACCCGAGATATTCAATACGAGTTCGGCCACGATATAGCCTAAATATGGCAGCACCAAAGTGAGTGCTGAACGCTGGGACGAAGCGGGCATTAAGCCATAGAGTTTGGACGACAACCAAGCCATTCCTGCCCCTAGCAATGCGCCACCGAAAAACACATAAGCAAACAGTACAATTTCTTTGGGCAAGTTCTCGTGCCATTGACCAATGGGCATGCTTTCTTGGCTTAAAGCCATAGCAATAAGCACGCTGTACAACACAATGGCCACACCATCGTTAAATAAGCTTTCGCCTTCCACGAGCAAAGTTATACGTGTAGGAATCCCCGCTTGCTTCATCAATGACAAGACGGCGGTGGGATCGGTGGCAGAAACCAAGGTGGCACACAATAAAGCCGCTAACCAAGGAAAACCGGTGGGATGATCAATACCGTAATACAAGCCCGCTGCCGTTAAGCCGATCATGAGCATGTACAGCGGAATAGCCAAAATTAAGACGAGCGGAAGTTCTTTCAGTAGACGGCTTAAACTGATGCTTAAGGCCGATTCAAACACCAAGACAGGAACAAAGATAAACAACACAATATCGTGAAAACTTTGCCAACGCAGCTGCAAATCGACGCCTTGCATCACTAAAAAATGAGCAATGCCACAGCCACTGCAAAGCAATAATAAGCTGGCAGGAAGCTTGATCTTGGGTGCCAAATATTCGCAAATAATCGCCAAGGCTAAAATGCTGGCGATAGTAATGGCAATGACCACCGTGGTTGATCCCATCTGTTCCTATCCTTTGCTAAGCCACAAAGAAACCAAGCTAAAAGGCGCAAGCACTAACAAGAACCAATGTACCATTTCGGGTTAAATATTCTTGTGAGAAGCTGTCACCAATCGCTTAAGTGCCGATGGAATAATAGAAATTGCTAAGCCTTGGTTTCTTTCAATTGCTTGTTATTTTTCTTATTTTAGCGCTTTTTGCTGTGAACGATAATAAAACAAATCGGCTTCTGCACGATCGGTCATGGCTAAGATCAGTGTGCGGCCATCAGGGCTGATTGCTAAGTTTGGTCCCAGGGCGGTTGGCAGCATGGCTTTTCGTAAAACCCGCTGACCTGAGTCGAGCTGATATTCCCACACGCCCAAGGGGCTGGCTTTAGCCTCGCCTTCATCACCTGGAAGTGCCTGCCTACGTTTTAGAAAATACAGACTGTTATTTTGAAGAAACCAGTTTTGCCATTGCGAGGCATCCTGCTCGGCCACCACCAAGGCCTCGTCATGAGGATCGAGCAAAGCGCGCCGATAGATTCCCGCTTGATCGGAATACATCAAATACAATTGTTGATCTTGCGCCAAATAGGCCCGCTGCACACCCACCTCGGTAATGGCCTCAGGCGCTGCCGATAAATCGGCAGGTAAGCGCCAAATTTGCACACCTTTACCCGCTAACAGCGCACTATAGATCAGCCATTGCCCATCGGCACTTACCGACAACGCGAAACCTTGGTGCGGTAAGTCCAGGCGGGTCACGGTTAATGAGGCCAGA
>JAKSCJ010000446.1 GCA_022360675.1 Lysobacterales bacterium | reverse complement strand
GTTGTATGAACCTAATAATGCGTCTACCGCATCGGGCGACATCTGCTCTAGCGCATTTAGCATGGCATCCAAATTTGCTGCTTCGCCATTAGTTTCAGCATCCGCATCAACGTTGGTATCGGCACCACCGGCAATCGCAGCTTCCCCTTGCTGATTGGTGTTGCTTGTTTGTTGTTCAATATGCGCCGCTAACTCACGTACGGTTAGCAGGGCGAATAAATCATTGGCTTCGATACGGTGCGCAAACTGTTGCTCGATCAAGCAGCCCAGCTGAACCAACAAGAGTGAGTGTCCGCCCAGAGCAAAGAAGTCGTCATTAATGCCCACGGCATCCACCGCCAATAGCTGCTGCCATAATTGGCATAGCCGTTGCTGTATTGTGGTTTCAGCAGCGACCATCTCGCCCAAATGAGCGGGCCGTTGTGTGGCATGTTGGGTGCGAGGTGTTTGCTGTGCGGTTGATGCTGGCGGGCTTTTTTCTGCAGCCGATAAAGCGGGGCTCAATAAAGCTTGTTCAATACGGTGCTGAGTAAGCACGATTTGCGCTTCGTTACTGACCAATAAACGCGGCAGTATCGCCAGGGCTTGTGCATTGCTGATAGCACCACGTTGCTTCAGCTCAACCGCTGTTGAGCTGCGCGCGGCCATGCCCTGCTCTAACCAGGCAGGCCAGTTCACACTCACCACCGATGATTCGGCATGGTGCAAATGAGCAGCCTGGGCATAGGCATCTAAGCATGCGTTGGCTTGGGCGTAATCCCAACGGCCAACACCACCTTTCAGTGCATTTAACGACGAGCAAAGCAGCACAAAATCCAAGCCCGGCCAAGCATAGATATTGTGCTTATTCAGCACATCATTGTTATTAAACTCATCGCTCTGATGTTTCAATAACAAGCACTGTAAGTTGAGTAAGCTTTGATATTTGGCGGCCATCACCGCCTGCATTTGTGCCTCGCTTTGGCGCCAGCACAAAGCACCACCTGTGATCCCAGCAGCATGCATCACCCCGCGCAGCGGATACGCTGAGTGCAAGTGCGGTAACAGATACTGATGTAAAGCGTTGGCATCGCCCATGTCCACAGTGCAATAAGCAAGGCTGGAATCAACGGCGAGCAAAGCCTCCAATTGCTCGCGCTGGACCGCAGACCAGGCGGTGCGGCTTACGCCAATCAGGTGAATACTGACACCTTGCGCTCTGGCTGCTTGCAATAAAGCACAGCACAAAACAAAACCCACACCACCCCGAGCTCCAGTCACCAGATAAGTGCTTTGATCCTGCAACGGCAGATCACAGCTCGGTTGTCGGTTTAAACCGCAGGCCGAATACGCCCGCTGCCACCAACGTCCAGCACGTAAAGCCAATGCTTGCCAGGCCGACGATTGACGCGCCAACAGGCCGGGGGCATGCAATAACAAAGCCCGGGCATTGTGCAGATGGTATTCATCTACATCCACCGTGCAGCAATGTTGCATTCCCTCTTGTTGCAATACCTTCAGCGCCACCGCCACCACGGCTGTTTGTGGATTGACCATTTCACCCGCCACGCTAGCCGCAGCTTGGGTCAAAACAATGAAATCAATGCGATTACGCTGAGCCTCCGGCAAACCGAGTAAGGCTTGGCTAAAGCAAAGTAGTTCAGCATCTGTGGTAAATACCCAAACCACACAAAGCCGTTGGTGTTGTGCTAAATCGGCTAAGAAGGCTTGCGCTATGGCGTTAATCTCGACGGATAATGTTAGATGCTGAAAACTGCATCCGGCGCTGTGTAATTGCGCTTGCAAAGCCTCCAATAAAGCACAAGGCACACCCCATAATTGCCACGCGCTGTTTGTGTCAACAAGGGTGTTATTCGCGGAATATTCACTTGGCTTCAGCGGCACCCAATGGGGGGTATAAGCGCTTAACGGCACGTTGCCATCGGTGACGACATTTTCGGTAGCGACGTCTTCAGTGACGACATTTCCGCTAGCTGCTTTATCGATGAACGTATTGTCGACAGGAACACTCGATACTGCCCCGGTACCACTGGGTTGAGCACGGCTGTGCGCCCGGGTCTCGGTTTCGGCACTCAGCTCATAATGGTTGGTTTCAAAAGGATACAGCGGTAAGGCAATAGCTTGTGCCTGCTCGTCTTGATAAAGACGCTCGAAATCGATGGGATAACCCTGGCACCACAATTGCCCCAAGCTTAATAAAGCCTGCTCAATACCTTGTTCGGCCACCGCATCAGCACTAGCGCTGTGTAACACTTGCAGTGCAACACCGTTAACCACACTGGGAATTAATTTCGCCAGGCCTTGGCTAGGGCTTAGATCCAGCAGCTGGTCAAAACCTGCGTCAACCAAGGTTCGAATATTGTCCGCAAAGCGCACGGGCTCTTGCGTGTGCCGACGCCAGTATTCTGGATCGCGCGCTTCGTCTTTCCGCATCCAAGTACCGGTGAGATTGGCAACCACGCGCAAGTCGCATTCTGCCGCTGAGCAATGGGCGCTAGAAACTACCAAGGCCTCCCAATCAGCAGCCACTTGTTCGGCGGCTTGCGCCATGGCTTGAGTGTGGAAGGCATGACGTGAACCCAAACGTTTACCCGCAATGCCTTGTTGTTGTAGCTGAATTTGAAATGCATC
>JAKSCJ010000392.1 GCA_022360675.1 Lysobacterales bacterium | reverse complement strand
CCCTATGGATACCATGAGTTTATGGTGGAATAGCCAACGTTTACGAAAGCTCAGCACGGCGCTTATTGCGAGATAAGTGGCTGCTTGGTTCGTAATCGTTAAAGGATAAACCTGGTTGTAAGCGGCTTGGCTGACCTAGCTTAAGTAACACTGAGCGCGACTTCAGAACAAAAGGTAATTGAGGGCGGTTGTTACTCTGATGCGATACGTTTGTAATGCAGGACGCTCTTTTCAACAAGGCGAAGCGCGCACTGCTGTAGCAGCCATCAAGCCAAGCACTGGTTGTGCTTGAGTTGTGGCGTTAAGTCTTTTTATCGGCCACGCTCTCATCCCTCCCCCATGGCGTGAGTGTTAACGCACGCTGCTTGGATGCTGAGTGGAGTTAATGGCCGATAAGGTTTTTTGATGGCCAAAACTGGAAACGTTCTGCACGCCGATGGGATTAATGTGGCGATGTCACTGTCTGTATAAAGACCAAGCTGTAACGTCTGGTTCACTATGATTGCGCTGAATCACCGAGCAACGGATCACTGAATGGAGTGCGAATATTCATGAAGCACATCAAACGAGTCACTCTAGTTTTGTTCTGCACATGGCTGACGGCCTGCGCCACACCACCTTTTGAATTAGGTGAGCGTGAGGTGGCACCGTACACTCCAGTGCAAGCATTGCATCAGGCCGAAGCGCAAAACGCTTTGGTGATGTGGGGTGGGCAAATTGTTGCGACGCAAAACTTTGCTGACTACAGCCGCATTGAAGTCGTTAGCACACCGCTAGATAGCGCAGGGCGCCCGCAGTTAGACGATGAACTGGGCATTCGCTTTGTGGTGGAAGTCGAAGGGTTTCTCGAGCCCGTGCTATATGCCTCGGGGCGTTATTTAACTGCCCTGGGCCATGTACAAGGCGATACCGAGGTAATCAGTGGTGAGGCTTTGCTAAAAGCGCCGTTACTCGATGCTGAATCGTTACACCTATGGCCAAAGGACCAAGGGCGCTGGCGACCTGATGTGAATTTTGGCGTGGGCGTTGGCATTCGATTGTGACTTGACCACGCTCAATGTTTATTGACAGTTGTGTTTATTGACACAAGTCAACGGATACTTCAAAAGCCTGGCTGATAATGACTCTTGTCAAAGCACATGGGCCAAAATTGATGCAGGCTATCAGTGGCTGATTTCATCGATTAATGTGTGAAGACACTCAAATACAGAGAGGAGCTTACCTATGTACCGTAAAGTATTGGTGGGTCTGGACCTGAGTCAGGAATCTCAGCAGGTGTTGGAGCGCGCACGTAGCGTGGCTGCAGCGGATTCAGAAATCCATATTGTCTATGTGTTTGAGCCGGTCGATGCGGTGTATTTCGGGGTCGTGCCTTATGCGCCTTTAGTGGGGGGCGCCGACAGCTTTGAAGACTCGGTTCGTGCTGAAATGAAAAGCCGTTTAGATGAACTGGGCACGCAATACCAAATTCCAGCCGCAGCACGCCATCTGATTACGGGTAGCCCGGCTGCAGAAATGCGCAGGTTGGCTGAGGATCAGAGTTTCGATCTGATTGTTGTGGGTACCCACGGCCGGGCTGGGGTTCAGCTGCTGCTGGGTTCAACCGCCAATGCGGTACTCCACGGCGCTCAATGCGATGTATTGGCTGTGCGTATTAAAGACCAAAGGAGCAACTCTGATTGAGGGCCTTTGAGAGAACACATTAGACTGTTGGGGCCATAGACCAGTGTGCCCCACAGCTCTCAAAGGATAGCTCGTTGCAGCTTGGGCTTTTAAGTTGGGAGTCTTTGCGTAAGCGCTCGTTAGCGCTCTGGGAGAGATTGGATACCAGGCCGAGGCCTGGTATCACTGGGCTTTTATGGAGGGTTAAATCTGTGGAAAACGTACGTTAATCGTTGCCATCGAGTCGGCTCATCACAATCTGGGATGAGGCGAGCATCTCCGCTAAGTCCGGCAGTGCGTGTAGATTAAAATCTACCGCTTGTAAGGGAAGATCAAAAATCGCTTCCAGCTGATCTAAGAGCGCTTCCTCTGACGCCGCGCGAACAGGGATTTGTACGTCTTTAATCGTAACGATCCAGAGCATAGCCATTCCATTGAACATTTTCAGTAGGCAGATTCATAGTCCGCCGGTGACGCCGGTATTCCTGCCGGCTTTATTGATACTGTGTAGAGGATGGTCTGCCGCCACACAGCGCCCTGTCCCAGTAAGCTGCTGGTAATCCAGAGAATTAAGGGCTACTGGGTGTGTGCCATGCTTGCCTTTTTTACGCAAGTCAGCCACCAAATAGTTGCGCCCAGGTGATTATTTTTGGGGGTAGAACAGCCAACGAATGTAATGCTGTATTGTCGACTGAATTTGCCCTGGTGCCTGCTACTATTTTTGACTAACCAAACGGTTAATGTTTATGGCACGGGTACGATAGTGCCTGATTTGGCAAATAACCGCAAATGGCAAATTCCCACTACGGCCATTGTGATGATTCGTTACCGCATAAAAATCAACCCTAAGCGCTGCTCTAAGCGAAGCACATCCGTACTACTTTCATGCTGTTATTACGCATTGAGGTTTCTATGAGAAAGTCTGTGTTAGACTTCGGGAGTTATGACAACAAGGTATCAAATTGAGATAACTAACCAGTAAGGCTTGTTTATGCAGTCGATTGTGTATCGTAAATATCGATTGGCAGCATAGATTCATGACTGGATAGTTCGCTCGATTGCAGCGTTCTAGCTCACCTAGGTTGCTGATCATCGCGAATCATAAGCACACCTTGGCGATACCACCTATGCTTAGGTGAACGCACCTGTTAACTGTTGTTACTGTGCATTAGTTAAATGCGCATTCAACATCCCGCCTTGTTCGTTTTTCACGTTAATTAAGCAACAACTACTGTGGTTTGAATGGAGAGTACATGTCCAAGCCCATGATGCGTTTATTGCTAGGAGCCTGCTTGGGTTTGTCTTTACTGAGTGCTTCGGTGGTTCATGCGCGCCCTGAGCTAGGTCCGCCGAGCATTAAGCTGCGCAGTAATCTCTCCAACGTGGTGGTGGCCAGCTTTGTTGGTCAATCAGGCGAACGCCAGGCGACTTTCGAGAAAGTGCAAGACCTCCACAGTGAAGCCCCCGAGTCCATCGCCTTACGTATTTCGCCGCAGTTGATGCAGCAATTGGTTCCTGGTCGTGATTACGTGCTTGCATACATTGCCTATTCAACCCAGCGTTTACTGCAGAAAGTTGAGGCGCGTAAGGGCGGCCCGGTCGTGATCAATCTGCCCGGCGCTGCACCAGCTTTATTGGCGGACTCGCCTGAGCTACGTGAAATTCTTGCTTGGGACTTAGACGAAACCGTGACCAGTCCGGCCGGGTTAATGCCACTTATTCGCTCTGGCTTAACTTCACAAGACTGGCAGTATCAAAATTTCTTTCTCACCGAACTAGCACTGCGCCCGCCGTTGCACAAACGCTTAAATGATGGGG
>JAKSCJ010000139.1 GCA_022360675.1 Lysobacterales bacterium | reverse complement strand
TCGATGTGGCCACCCTCACCGGAGCTTGTGTTGTAGCTTTGGGCACCCAAGCCACCGGTTTGATGAGCCACGATGACGAACTGGCCGCAGGCTTGCTGGCTGCCGGTCAGCACACCGGTGATCGCGCTTGGCGCTTACCTTTGTGGCCCGAGTATCAAGAGCAGTTGAACTCGCCCTATGCCGATATGAAAAACATCGGCGGCATGCCCGCAGGTAGTATCACCGCTGGTTGTTTCTTACAGCGTTTTGTCAGCGATCAACGTTGGGCTCACTTAGATGTGGCAGGCTCTTTATGGCCTGGCAGCTCAAAGAAAGGTTCCACCGGCCGTCCGGTGCGCCTGCTCTGCCAATGGCTTCAGGATCAATGCGCTTAAGGGCTTGAGTCAACAGCCTTTAAGCACCTAGATTCGACCAGGCTTTAACCCTGGCTTTAAACAAATTCCCGCTGCGGCGGGAATTTGTTTTATTGGATTGCGAAAACCACCTGTATTTCGGTGCAATTCATGTCATCATCGCAACACCTAAGCGCCCAGCGCGAGTTCTAATCATGCGTGTGGATTTTTATCTGATTCGAGACGCCAAAAAATCGGCGGAACAACTGTGCTGCCAGCTATGCGCCAAAGCATTTAGCGACGAGCAGCAACTGGCCGTGCTGTGCAACGATCAACAGCAGAGCGAACAAGTCGACACCATGTTGTGGCAGCGTCCTGCCCAGCGTTTTATTCCACACGGACTGGCCACTAGCGAGGCTGCCCACAAAGCGATGGTTGTCATTGGTGCCGTCGACGAGCACACGCAGATGGTCGTCAATCTTGGCCATGCGCTACCCGAGTTACCGGCAACGCACCAAGTCCAACGCATTTTAGATATCGTGCCCAACTCCGAAGCCGCCCGTAGCGCCGCCCGCGAGCGTTATCGGCAGTACCGCCAAATGGGTGCCGATTTACATAGCCACGAATTGGGTTAAGTTCAGCACACTTAAACCCCATCAATTCATCACCCCACAGACCACAGGAAAGCCGTAAGGGCTGCTGACAACATGAGCATGGATAAAACATACGATCCCCATAAGATCGAACAAAACTGGTATCAAACTTGGGAATCTGAAGGTTATTTCGCCCCCCGTGGAGACGGCCCCGCATACACCGTGATGCTGCCGCCGCCCAATGTCACCGGTACATTGCACATGGGCCATGCGTTTCAGCATACGCTGCAAGATGTCCTTATTCGTTATCACCGCATGCGCGGCGATCGCACCTTATGGCAAATGGGTACCGACCACGCGGGCATCGCCACCGAGATGGTGGTGGCTCGCCGCTTGGCCACCGAGGGTATTCAACGTAACGATTTAAGCCGCGATGAGTTTATTCAGCGCGTGTGGGACTGGAAAAAAGAATCGGGCTCCACCATTACCCGTCAAATGCGCCGCATGGGGACTTCAGGTGACTGGAGCCGCGAGCGCTTTACCATGGACGACGGCCTTTCAGAAGCCGTGCGCGAAACCTTCACACGTTTACACGAACAAGGTTTGATTTACCGCGGCGAGCGCTTAGTCAACTGGGATCCGGTGCTAAAAACTGCCATTTCTGATTTGGAAGTAGAATCTAAAGAAGAACAAGGTTCCTTGTGGTCGATTCGCTACCCATTAAGCGATGGCAGCGGCAGCATGGTGGTGGCCACCACACGCCCTGAAACCATGTTAGGCGATGTAGCCGTCGCGGTGAATCCCGACGACGAACGCTATCGCGACTTCATCGGCAAGACCTTAAAACTGCCCTTAACCGATCGCGAAATTCCTATCATTGCCGACCACTACGTCGATCAAGAATTCGGTACTGGCTGTGTGAAAATCACCCCAGCCCACGATTTCAACGATTACGAGGTGGGTAAACGCCACGACCTTCGCCCCATCAATATCTTCACCGATGAAGCGGCCATCAACGACTTCGCACCCGAGCGTTTTCGTGGTTTAGATCGTTATGAAGCGCGCAAGCAGATGCTGGCCGAGTTAGAGGCCGAAGGTTTCTTAGTCGAAACCAAAGCCCATAAACTCATGGTGCCCAGAGGCGATCGCTCAGGCCAGGTAATCGAGCCGTACCTGACCCAGCACTGGTTTGTGAAGATGGACAAGCTGGCCAAGCGTGGCTTGGAGCTGGTGGAATCTGGCGAGGTGGAATTTGTTCCCGCCAACTGGATCAATACCTACCGCCATTGGCTGAACAATATCCAAGACTGGTGCATTAGCCGCCAGCTGTGGTGGGGCCATCGCATTCCTGCCTGGTACGGAGACGACGGCCGCTATTGGGCCGCGCGCGACGAAGAAGAAGCCCAACAAAAAGCGGCAGCCGATGGCTACACCGGTACACTACGCCAAGACGACGACGTGCTCGAAACCTGGTTCTCCTCAGCGCTGTGGTGTCACTCCACCTTGGGCTGGCCCAATGCCGATGCCATGCAAGAGCTGGGTTACGAGCAATATCTGCCCAGCTCCGTCTTAGTAACCGGCTTCGACATCATTTTCTTCTGGGTGGCCCGAATGATCATGATGACGGACCACTTCACCGGCCAAGTGCCTTTCAAGCAGGTCTACATTCACGGTTTGGTGCGCGATAAAGACGGCAACAAGATGTCGAAATCCAAGGGCAATATTCTTGACCCGCTGGACATCATCGACGGCATCACCTTAGATGACCTCTTAGCCAAACGCACCAAAGGCTTAATGCAGCCGCAAATGGTGCCCGCCATCGAGAAAGCCACGCGCCAGGAATTCCCTGAAGGCATTCCCAGCTTTGGTGCCGATGCCCTGCGCTTTACCTTTAGCGCTTTAGCGACCCCCGGCCGCGATATCAAGTTCGATATGGCACGCTGTGAAGGCTACCGTAATTTCTGCAATAAGCTGTGGAACGCGGCGCGCTTTGTGTTTATGCACGCCGAAAAACCCGTAGCCGATGTGACACCGGTGGAGGGTGCAGCAGAGCGTTGGATTCGTTCACGCTTACAACAAACCGTCGCCAACGCGCACCAACATATGAGCGACTATCGCTTCGATTTGCTGGCGCAAGAGCTGTATGAATTCACCTGGAACGAGTTCTGCGATTGGTATTTGGAACTGGCGAAGGTCAATCTCACCGACGACGCCGATCCGGCCGCACGCATGGGCACCCGCCAAACCCTACTGGAAGTGCTCGATGCCATTTTGCGCTTACTGCATCCGGTGATGCCGTTTATCACTGAAGAGATCTGGCAAACCGTGCGCGGCTTCTTGCAACTCAACGACGACAGCCTAATGCTGGCCAGCTACCCGACAGCACAAGCGAATGACGCCGCTGCAGAGGCCGAGATTCATTGGTTACAAGGGGTGATTCAAGCCATTCGGGCAACACGTACCGAGCTTAACTTAGCGCCGGGTAAACCCTTGCCGGTAGTCTTACTCGGTGGCGATGCCGACGACCGCCGCCGCTGGCAAGAGCACAGCGCTTGGTTATCGCGCCTGGCCCGCGTGGGTGACAGCCAATGGAGCGATGCCAGTGAGCCGCCTAACGATGCTGCTGTGGCCTTAGCCGGTAACCTGCGTATTGCCATTCCTCTAGCCGGTTTGGTGGACGTTGCTGAAGAGGTCAGCCGCCTTGAAAAGCAATTGCAAAAGGCACAACAAGAGCTGACAAAGAGCGAGAAGAAGCTATCGAATCAACGCTTTGTTGATAACGCCCCCGAAGCCGTAGTCACCCAAGAAAAAGAACGCTTGGAACAACACCGCGCTAATACTCAGCGTTACCAAGAGCAGTTGGATCGTATGCGTAAAATGGCCTCTTAAGCCTGCATCAATATTTCAGTTGAAACACCACTGGAAACGAAAAAAGCCGTACTCTTAAAGTGCGGCTTTTTTATATTAACTTCTGGCGTAATTTTATGTACTGTCTGAATACGCTGGTGTTATTTCAGTTCGTTGAGAGACAAACCTACGAGTTGGTTTTGGCATTGGAACGACGATGCAAATCGCGCGCCATAACCAAGGCGTCTTCTCGGCCTTCATGGGCGGGATAATAACCGCGTCTGCGCCCTACTACTTCAAAATCGGCCGACTGATACAAACGCAATGCGCGCCAATTACTCGGCCGCACTTCCAAGATCATCCGGTGTGCTGCCGCCACTCGTGCCGCCATTAAAGCGTGAGAGAGCATGCGTCGCCCTAAACCCAAGCCTTGGGTGTTGGGGCCCACACAAATATTCAGTAAATGCGCTTCACCAGCCGCCGCGCTGATCACCAAATGACCCGAAACCTCGCCGCCATTTTCTAACACCCGGCAGATGTAACCCACACGCAAACAGTCTTCAAAGATGCCCCGTGTCCAGGGATACTCATAAGCTGAACGTTCCACCAGCATAACGTCGTCGACGTCTTCCAGCTCCATAGCACGTATGACGATTTTGCGCTTTGGCACCGTTACCATAACCACTCTCCATGGGCGCTCGCTAATACTATTCCGTACACCGCAAACCTTCGTTTTATTTGTTCATTAAGCGTTGCAAGTACGCCCACACTTGAGGTTTCCATACCTCGGGGGCCAGCGCATCAAGATGAGCGGGAATTAATAAGCGGCCCTCAGGGTCTTGTTGAATATTCTGAAGCTCATGCACAAAACACACCGCGGGTGCGGCGGGTAATGGTGCATTGGCTTCCATGTCTAGGCGTTGATAAGGTAGTTCATACCATTGCAGCACGTGCATGATATCGGCGCCAACACGGCGCAGGCCATCATCGGCAACGGCCGGTAGGCTGATACAACAAGGCAGTTCGGGCAGCGCATCGTCCAGGTTTTCAACCGGTGCTGACACGCGGGTTTCATGCGCAGCTTGCGCTTGATCGGAAGCCTTGCTTTGATCTGCAACCTCAGCTGGGGTTGCCACAGTCGCTTGAGCGTCGCTCGTGCTCGCCGCCGTTTCTGGCAAGATAGCTTCGTCGGAAGTATCTGCTGCCGCAGGGTTGTTTGCCTCGTGAGCATCGACCTCGCCTAGCGTATCGTCAAGCGATATCGCTTCTTCTTGCTCGGCTGAAGTTTGAGCTTCAACCAGTTCAGCTTGCTGGCAAGTTACGGCAATATTGGCATCAGGTCGCAAACGCCACGGCACTAAATCCAGTTCGTTGATCACCTGTTGGCGCAAGGCCTC
>JAKSCJ010000039.1 GCA_022360675.1 Lysobacterales bacterium | reverse complement strand
TGGCCTTTCCCAGTTGGCCTTTCCCAGTTGGCCTTTCCCAGTTGGCCTTTCCCAGTTGGCCTTTCCCAGTTGGCCTTTCCCAGTTGGCCTTTCCCAGTTAGTTTTTCCCAGTTAGTTTTTCCCGGTTAGTCTTTCCCAGTTGGCCTTTCCCAGTTAGTTTTTCCCGGTTAGTCTTTCAATTAGTACTTCATTCAGGCAAAAAAATGGGTGGCTGGCGCCACCCAAAATCAAGAAGATCCATCAAACACATAGGGAAATGACCATGATTGCTCTAACCTAAAAGCAGACCTCTTCACGATGCAGTTGGTTACTGTCCTAACCTTCTGCACTGACATCACAAGGAGTGTTGTCACTAAGTATTATGCAGATTTCATGCCAATTATTTAGAGATTACAAATATAATACTAAGCTATTGATCTTAATAATTTTTAATAGCAAGAAAATAAGCTTCACACAGATCAACATTTCGCTCGATTCATAAACGCAAGCAAGTTGCGTCTATTGCACATGCAATTTGCAACAGCCGGGCAAATTCCAAGACTAAAACCGTAGCAAGCATGAAATTCAGACAAAAAGAAAGGCGGGAAAAACCCGCCTTTCTTTGTTGCTAGCAGGAACTAGCAAATGCGTAATACTGCGTCCGATTATCGGAAGCTAGCTACCGTGTTACGGCGAGTTTCATGAACACGCTCGTTATCGCGGAAGGAAGCATTACCCGCAGTCACACCACCTACGCTGAAGCGATCGGTGGAGAACAGCGCGATACGCGGTTGTGGGTTAGAGCTTACCGCCATGATGGTGCGGTAGTTCGCAGAGGCACTCACAAAGCCGTGACCAAAGGAGAACGGCGAGGTGGTGGGATCGTTATCGTGGCGCGCACCAAACAAGTGACCGACTTCATGAACAAAGGTGAAGTTGGTGCAAGAGTGCTTAACCACAAAGAAGCCATTGCTTTGACCACCGCCAATGGCGTTTACGATACCGCAGATACCGGGGTCACCTGGGGTGTTTACGATCAGGCCAACCAGATCGGCACCACGGCTGTTACGTGTAGCGCCCGCAAAGGTATCTAAGTAGCCATCGTTGGTGCTACGCAGGCCTGCTGCATTGCTTTGTGCGTTGAAACGCTCGTTAGCGCCAGAGTTGAACTTACCGGCATCGACAAAACGCATATCCAATTGGTTGTTATTGAATACTTGGTTCGATTGAGCCAGGAAGAAGTTCATGCGATCCACGGTGGGACCACCGCCACCTAAAGCGTTAATCGCTTGGGGTGAAGCAGCTTGCAGAACACGAATATCGCTGGTTGCACGGGTCGTGCCATCTACACGAGTTTGAGCGAAGTCACGCAGCGGCGGCGTGGTTTCGAAAGGCAGTGTTTCAGCAGGAGTATCGTCTTCGTAACCAACTTGGCTGAAGTCGCGCTCGATTAAAACATAACCACCTTTCTCCATGGTGGCCACTTCGAATACTTGGCCTTCCATACGGATTTGGCCAAATACACGGTTGTCTTTGCTACGTACAAATACCGCTTGGTTTGGGTTAATACCATGCTTACCTACACGAGCGTCGTAACCCATATCGAGTTCGCCGGTCCATGCCGTGTAATCATCATTTAATGAATAGCTTTCCATCTTTTTGATGGGGAAAACCAAACCAGGTGCAAAGTTCAGGTAGAAAGAATCGGTTGCACCATTTAATAAACGGGCGTCCACATTGATGGCTTCATAACCCATAACACTGGGGTCGCTTTCCAGCGCAGCGATCATTGCATCGTCTTGGGCAGCGCGTTGAGCACCTGCACTTGCGGGGCCAAAGAAGTAAACACTCTCGGCACTTGCACTGATATCAGCAACACCTTCAGCTAATAGGCTTTCTTGGGCATGGGCTGCGGGTAAACCAATAGCGCTGGCAATGGCAACTGCCATCAAAGCTCGTTTAAACAACATAATCAGTAATCTCCCAATTACTATTTAATCCTTAAACACCCGTAATCCACGGGCACTTGCTCACAATAAATAATGATGAAAACAATTCCCTTATCATCGTTTTTCATCGATGAGCTACACGCACTATAAGACAAAGTATTGCTAATGGGTAGTCATGCTTGTGTCACATTGCATTCCGCAATGAGTACCAAATGCTATAGCTTCTTGATTTATACAGAACGGTTAGTTTAGCAACAACAACCAAATTCAAAACTAACCAGGGATATAAAAAAACACATAACCAATAACTGACGATGAAATGCAATTAAAATAAAATCATTAATTTACATTAACGTGCTATACAAAGTTATTAACGACGATAAAAGCATCGACAACACAGGAATAGGCAAGCGAGAGTTACGGCACACAAAAGCTGCGAAAAAAGTTACAGCAAAGCCAATGAACTAAGCCAAGCAGCAAACACTAAAACTAAATGATTAAAGCACTAAAGTTTGACAGCATAGGCAATTCGAAAAACAGCGCTTTATACCATAAGCAGTTTCAGTTCAGCGCTTTTATTGCGACTCCAGCAAACCCAGCATGGAATATTAGCAAACACGACCAGAGCCCTTAAAAAGCGCACAAAAATCCACTTTTTGATGCCCACCTAGCCTTCAAGCTAAAAATATTGAAATATTATTTAGATTTCGCCGGTCGCTAGCTTTATTCACCTTTACTCAATTACCCATTTCGAGTACCCGAGCTACTCCAAGGAACGGAGCAACTAATGCAGAAGGAGCTTATATAAATGCCATTATTTCAACGGTAAACCAAAACCAAACAAGGGCAAAAATGCCCAGCGCCTTGTCAATTCATAGCGCCACACAACGCTTGGTCACCCTATCAACCATCAATCCATGTTTCTAGATACAGTTTTCGTTCTCAACAGTCCAGAGTAAACATAGCGAGTACGTCGCTAGATGGAGTCTCGAGTAATGCTCAAAGGCATAATCATCACATTGGCTTCACAGAGATTGTGAAGCAGATGAGAAGAGCATCTTTAGCATATGGCTTGTGCCATTTTCAGAAAATGCTAAAACTCAAGAGTATTGATTTAGGAAACAGGGTATTGACTCAAGCCATAATTAATCACAAATTCTAAGGTATCTTTTTAGCCATAGGGCAAAAAATGCCAGTGTAATGAAGACGCTCAAGAAAATTTCATGACAGCCTTCAACCCACAAATACCTTTTAATCAGCTTCCTTTGCTGCAAGATTGCCCCGCATTCAAAGACAAGGGAATCGAGCGCTTATGCAAGCAAGTTAGTGGTGCATTAAGAGCCTTAAAAAACAATTTTTCTGCGCAACTCATGCACAGTGCGCTAAATGCATTGCTCATTAAAGAAGCTGCAGTTAATGCTAATTTAAATTACAGCCCTGATGAGATTGGTAAATTAGCCCGCTTTATTTCGCTGGATCAAATCCCAAACGAGCCCAAATTACACCGGGCGTTTGTTTATCATGAAGTGCTGAGCACACAGTATTATTTAGTGCATCAACGACGAACGTGTACAGCCACCGCCATTGCACTTGCACGACAACTCACTGCCGACGACATTGGCATTCGCCATCATTATGGTCCTGCCATTGTGCGTGGCAGCCGCCAGCAAAGTCTGTATCAACCGCCTGCGGGCGAATCCATTATTCGCAGTCGACTCGCTAACTGGGAGTTATTTTTACACGAGCGTGTAGATTTACATCCATTGGTGCGTATGGCTGTGGGTTTATTCCAGTTCTTTTCGATAAGCCCATTCCATAGCGCTAACCTACGCAGTGCACATATTTTGTCGCAGCTTTATTTGATCGACAAAGGGATTCTCGATACACCAGTGCTCAATTTATCGACCTATCTACTTAAGTATCGCCGAAGCTACGAAGATCTATTCTTGCAAGTACATCAAAACCAAGCCTGGAAAGAGTGGATGGAGTTTATTCTCAAAGCACTCTTTCATCAGGCGCAACATATGCATCAGCAGCTACAGCTATTTAAACAGTTATGGTCGACCATACAAGAGCAAGTCGGCCAAACCAATATCAGCAGCAATACCAGCGCCTTAGTGGAGCTACTGATGCAAAGGCCCTATTGCACGGCAAGGCATTTGGTTGATGCGGGCATCGTGCAACGCCACACCGCCAGCAGTTATCTCAAGCAATTAAGCCAGCAAGGCATACTGACAGAAGAGCGCTCAGGCCGACAAAAACATTACATCAACAGCCCACTGCTACATTTAATACAGTTCGAAAAGCCTGCAGAGCCTAATTCCTGGATTATTTAAACGCAAAAAGAAAGGCAGTTACCTGCCTTTCTCAAAAAATGGCCTATTCGTTTCTTACAGTTTTATATTAACGAAATCGAGCGACAGTACTGGCGCGGGTTTGGTGTACACGCTCGTTATCCCGAAAAGTGCGGTTTCCCGGAGTAACACCAGCAATTGCTTCGCTACTGCGATCTGTTGAGAACAGGCCAATACGCGGTGGCCTGCCGGCACCATTAACTGCCATTACCGTTCTAAAGTTACCTCTGGTTGATAAAAACCCATGACCATAACTAAACGGGGAACGGTTAGTATCGGTGTCGTGCCGGGCGCCAAATAAATGTCCGATTTCATGAGCAAAGGTAAAGTTTCTGCAACGCCGATTAACCACAAAGTAGCCGCGACTTTGTGTTACTCCAATACCAGCAGCTTGGCCACAAAGATTATTGGCATTAACAATTAAAGCGACAAGATCAGCCGAACGCTCGTTTCGCCGATTTGTTGCGTAGTTATCTAGAAATACATCGTCTGTGTCCACTAGATCGCTCAGGTTGGCACCTACTGTACTACGCTCGTTTGGGCTCACTCTAAATGTGCCTGCATTTACTAAGCGTAATGCTAAGTTATTGTTACGATAGACTTGATTTGTTTGTGCAATGAAAAAGTGCATTAAATCCACTGCCGCAGAAATACCACCCAAAGCATTAACTACCTGTGGTGTTACTGCTTGTATCACACGTATTTGTGTATTCCCTCCACGAGGCCCAGGAGAGCCTGCTGGGCCTGCTTCGCTCAGTGAATAATCAAAGGGAAATTGCCCATATGCTGTATAGTCAGTTTCTGGAGTGTCATCACCATGATTAAGCTGACTGTAATCACGCTCTACTAACACATACTCACCGTTATTCATTGTTAACAGCTCAAAGGTTTGGTGACCTAACTGTATTTGTCCATAGATACGATCGCCCTTACTACGTACAAATAATGCTTGATTTGCGCTCTTTTCTTCATCAGATTTTTCTGCAAAAGAAACGCCCATATCAATTTCACCACTCCAGGCGGTATACTCATCATCCATAGCGTAGGCCTCAAGCTGCTTTACGGGATACACCAAGCCCGGACCAAGATTTATAAAAAATTGATCAACGCTTCCATTGAGCAAGCGTGCATTCATACCAATACTTTCGATACTCATTACGCTGTTATCTTCTTTTAAAGAAGACATCATCGGGTCGCTTCTCATACGCGCCTTATTGACTCTTGTGCTGGCTGAAAATAAATAGGCGCTTTCTTGGCTAGCGCTATAGTCAGGAACACCATTGCCAATTTCTACTTCTTGAGCATGAACATTGCCCGCTAATAAAACACTGATTATCGATAACAAACCTATATTCGCCTTAGTAAGCATATTGAATCTCCCAATATCAATATCGTTTGTAAACACTTCCTTTCGATTAGCACTTTGCAAGAAGAGATCTCAGCAAGAAGTGCTGGCTAAACTATAAGAGGAAGGCGACAACCTTTTATGGTTTCAAAAGAAACCGAGCATATATAAAAACAATTGAATAGTTTTTAAAAAGCACCATAAAAACCTTGTATTGAATGCATTACGAAAAAAAATTTTTTATATTACATTTCAATGGTTAAGTTCATTAATTAAAAATAGACATTGATGAGTATTTAAACCTTTAAAAAATTTCATTAAATGGTAATTGCCATTTTTAATCGTGTTCTTTTTTAGCTACAAACGTAATTGCCATCAATGTACAAACCACACTTGACCGCTAAGGCAATTCACTTACATTTGGTCGCATTTTCTACAATCCCATTTAACGCGCCACACACCAGCGTAAAACCATATGTAAAAATATGAATGCGAAAAAATAAACACACGCCAAGTCAGCAACTTACAAGTTTAAAAAATATATACCAGCGCTTACTGTTGTGAATGTTGATAGAAAAGAAAAATAAGACGAACACCTAAAAACACCAAAAATCAATATTTTATTATCAATTAATCTACACAACTAAATTATCAAATTTAACACACACTGTATCATATGAAACTACTTTACTCGTGTCTTTTATCGTTGCCCAAAGAGCACACTATCTTCTTTTAAAAGGCTTAAATAAGAATGGCCAAAGCTGAGGCTTTGGCCATTAGAGACAATCTGCATACTAACGATTGATCAAGCGCCTTTTATATCCCCAATAAATTGCTGCGCTTCTTGTATTGCCTGATCCATCGCTTGCACTAAACGATCGACATCGCCTTCAATTCCACCCAACTCGCTTTTGAGCGAGGCAATGGCGCGTGCGTTCAAATTATGTTTTAAGTACAGCACGTGATCGCGAAACACTTTTAATACTGGGTCCATACGACCTTCGGCGCGGTGCATGGCTGCAAGCAGGCGGCGATACTTTTGCTGAGTTTCGCGCAGTTGGCTGCGGCTGGCAGCTTTAAGCTTGGCATCTTGGTAAAGGGCTAGTTCATCTTCCCATTCGGCAAACAAATCTTCGGCCACTTTCTCCACGGCAGCAATACGGCCACTCACCGCTTCGGCTTCTGCCTCACAAGCATCGTATTCGGACTTCAGCCGATCATAGGTGCTTTCCAACTCGCCGCCATCAACCACCACCACGCTGCGAAATTGCTCTAAAGCATCATTAAACTGTTCTTTGGCATCGTCTTGGGCATCGCTGGCATCTTCCACTCGATCCACCAAGATATCGCGCTTTTCAATGCCAAATTTTTCTAAAGTACCGTAATAGGCTGAGCTACAAGCGCCTAATACCAATGCTAGCGCTACGCTAAGCAATAAGCGAAACAACATAAACAGATGTCCTACTAGTTGATCGAGTATCAGTGCTGTTATCAAAGCACTGTTAAGGCTCATAGTTGTGTGTGCAGTTTCAGAATGTTGAATAGATTTGGCGGACGTACCAAAGCCAGCGGAGAATAGCCGCGCTTTAAACCCATGGGTTGTTGAGGTCGTCACGCTCAAGTTTTTGTTTTAGTGCCAACCCCGCTGGTGTGCGAAAATAAGCTTGTATCGCCGCCTGAATATTAGGCTGTAATACATTGAAATTGGTGGGCTTGGGAATGAAACGGAAAATATGCCCACGGTTAATCAAATCCATCACATGCACAATATCGGCACGGAAGGTCACAATAATCACCACCAAGTCCGGGTTTTTACTGCGCATCTGCGTGATGGCAGTAGTCATTTCCTCGCCACCCACATCGCTATCGGCAACCAGCACACCGATATCCTGAGCATTCATCACCTGCATGGCGTTGTCGGGAGTATCGGCGGTGAAGATTTTCGCCTGATCGCCCATGCCAAACAAAATGCTATTGACCAAATCCCGATCTTTATCCAAGATCAAAATGCCGCACTCAGCCGCCAAGGTAGCGGGTTCTTCTACGCTCTCTTGGGCCGGAGCATCGGTTGCTGCCATGGCAATTTTTGCGGCCGCCAGTACCGTCACGAGCAACTCTTCGTTGCTCCAGGGCTTGCTGACATAGCGATACACCTCGCCCTTGTTCACCGCGTCGATGGCGGCTTCTAAGTCGGCATAACCGGTTAGTACCACACGCACAGTTTGCGGAGCGATTTGCCTGGCGGCCTGCAACACCTCGATACCACTCATGCCTGGCATGCGTTGATCGCAAACCACAACATGCACCTGACGCCGCTGGAGCAGCTCTAAGGCCATGGTTCCTTCATTGGCCACCAGCACTTCACAATCGCGCATGAACATGCGTTTTAACGTGGCGAGAACTTTCGGCTCATCGTCAACAAACAACACGGTGGGTTTCATTAATTAAGCCTTTTCCATTCGCTTTTAGCTCATACTTGAGCCACTGCAAGTCATACGAAGCTGCCTATTCAAACCGATTTCACGCCAGCACACCATGCTAAGCTACGGTTTGTATTCACAAATCATATTAACTTGACTCTTAGCCCCACGAAAAGCATACGAATATTAGAAAATATTTAATAAGTAACCATTTCACCGTTTTCCGCCCATGCGGGCATGCACACTTCACCCGCAGCGGTGCACTATAGTACGCGCCCGATCTCATATTTCTGCATCACTTCGCGCCTTGGACACCACTTGCTACACTTAAACCCGCCATTTGAATCGGCAACATCGGTGGCCTTGGGCTGCCTTCCGGAAATCTGTTCATTCGGAACAGCGATCATCAGCCCCGCATTCAGGAGCGTGTCATGACGACGAACCATTCAACATACACGGCAGTATCACAGGCGCTTGCAGAGCAGGGCTTGTCTTTAGCGCAGTTAGATGCGTACCAGGAAAACGGTTTTTTGGTGATCGAAGATTTCGCCAGCGCCCAGCAATGTAGCGCATTAATGCAACGGGCCGATGACATCTTGACGGCGTTTGATCCACAGGAACACCGTTCGGTTTTTTCCACCGATAATCAAGATCGCGATGCGTATTTTCTGGAATCGGGAGATCAAATACGTTGCTTCTTCGAAGCCGATGCCTTCGACGAGCAAGGCCAGCTGCGCCAGGCCAAACAGCATTCCATCAACAAAATTGGCCACGCGCTACACGAGCTGGATCCTGTTTTCGCCCAGTTTTCGCAACACCCCGCACTGGCGCGATTAGCTCAGGATTTAGGCTTACAAAACCCGCGCTTGCTGCAATCGATGTACATTTTCAAACAACCCAAAATTGGCGGTGAAGTGGGTCTACACCAAGACGCCACCTTTTTGTACACCACGCCAATCACCGTTACGGGTTTTTGGTTCGCACTGGAAGATGCCACGGTAGAAAATGGCTGCTTACAAGCGCTGGCCGGTGGTCATCAATTGGGTTTAAAACAGCGTTACTTTCGCCGCCCCCAAGGCGGAACTGATTTCGAAACGCTGGACCCAAGTCCATTTCCTCAAGCAGCGGCCTTAGAATGTTTACCGGTTAAAGCGGGCACTTTGGTGGTCTTACACGGCTTGCTGCCACACTTTAGTGCGGCGAATCGCTCGTCTCGCTCGCGCCAAGCCTATGCACTGCACTGCATTGATGCCGCCGCCGATTACCCCAGCGACAACTGGCTACAGCGCACTCATCCCATCCCAGGCTTTGTTCCTGTGCCGTTGAATTAAGCAGCTGTACGCAACAAGGATGCGGCTTGTGGTCCCACCCTGATAAGGGCGGGACCGAGAGCAGTGGTGATTAACTCAACGATGAGCGCAATCGACGCCGCGCCGCAAAGCCCAGCAACAACGGCATCAGCAGTAATCCCCATGCAGAAAACGTTGGCACCGCAAGTGCACCAATGATGGTTTGCAGTGCAGCATTGTTGTTTGATGAGTCTGGGTCGAAGCTTTCGCTGCTGACTACCACCGAGGTATCAGCCACCACAGGCGCTGCGGCCAGCACATCGACTTGGCAGCTGAACACTGCACCATTAGCCACACTGGCAACGCTCCAGTTAAGTGTGTCGCCAACCAGAACGCCACCACAGGTATCTGCGATGTAAGCAACCGCTGGTGAAAGCATCAGCGAAATGTCGAGATTCGAGGCAACGCCCGGGCCATTGTTAGTTACCGTCACCAAGTATGCGAAGGTACTACCAACAATGGGACTGTTGGCCAAGTTGGTATTGAGCTCGATGGCAACATCGGCCAATTCCGCACCGCCCAACATGGCACTAGCGCTATCGTTGGCCGGGGTTGGATCGTCGGTGCTGGAGCTTACGGTTGCCGTATTGTCGATGGCTCCAGATTCGGCCACTGTCACCGTAATAATGCAACTCTCAGTACCAGCTGAAGCTAAGCTGCCAATCGACCAACTCACCAGTGGATCGACAAAGCTCGCGCCGCAGTCGTTGGAAACGTAATCGAGATTCGCCGGAAGATTATCTTCAACCAAAACATCGCTGGCGGTAGAAGGGCCGCTATTGCTCACCGTTAACAAGTAATTGAAAGTTGATCCTGCAACGATGGGATCAGGCACCGCTTGAGCCACTTTACTGATGCTCAAATCAGCACTGGCGAGTAAAGAGTCTGTATCGCTGGCACTGTTATTGGTGTTATCGGGATCGCTCAGGCCTACAGCGGGCGCTACTGAAGCGGTGTTATCTAGTGTTCCCGTTGCTGCCGGGTCGATATCACAAGTAGCGGTATACGTTGCACTACCACCAGCTGGCAAATCTACCGTATCGGCAATATCACCACTGCCAGAGGCTGAACAACTACCGCCGCCGGCACTCACACAGGTCCAACTCACTGCCGTACAAGCTGCGGGGAAGGTATCCGTCACGGTATTACCTGTTGCTGCCGAAGGTCCGGCAT
>JAKSCJ010000330.1 GCA_022360675.1 Lysobacterales bacterium | reverse complement strand
GATAGCGTTTCTACAGGAGTTAATGGTGAGCTTTTCAATAATAGTGCTACCAACTCTGGATCAGCCTATGTATTTCGTAGAAATAACGCGGGTGCGTGGTTTTTTCATAGTTATTTGAAAGCTTCTAACACGGGTAGTGCCGACAAATTTGGTTTTGATGTGGAAATTTCTGATGAGTTCATAGTTGTTGGTGCTCATCTTGAAGATAGTGCAGAACTTGGCTTAACAAGTGGCGATGATGATCTTAGTAATGCAGGCGCAGCCTATGTGTATCGAGTACTAGGCGATGATGTGGAATTAGTATCCACCTTAAAAGGTTCAGTGCCTGGAAATGGAGATGAGTTCGGAGTCCAAGTATCTATTTCTGGAACTGGTGTTGCGGTTGCCGCCCACTTGGAAGATAGCATTAGTAGACAAGTTAACGGAGATGCCAATAATAATGATGCCCCTGATGCTGGGGCTGTGTATTTCTATCAACCGGTAACGAGCTTTCATCCTATCAGTGGCGTCGTTACTGGCCTTGCAGAGGGTAATAGTGTCACTCTCGTTAATAACAATGAAGATATCTTAAGAATAGATGCCAATGGAGAATTCCGCTTTCCTGGTTTGTTTGTGGAAGGAGAAAGTTTCGAGGTGCTCATTGCCGATAATGGCTTGCCAGTGAATCCACATCAAAACTGCCGTGTTGAACATGGGAGTGGAATCATTAATGCAAGCACTGTAGATCGCGTTTTGGTGCAATGCACATTACATACCTTATCAATTAATCAAAACATCAATACCGTCAATCGGGCCGTGGTGACTGTACCCGTTCAGTTAGCACCTGAAGGTTTTTCCTTAAGCGGTGTGGAGTTTGCTCTCGATTATGATTCTGAGTGTTTAGACCCAGATGTTGATAACGACGGTATATTGGATCGCTTTAGCGTAAATGTGAGTGATGAGTTTTCTAGGACGATTGCTTTTGATCCTGATATCTCTGATGGTGAAATCTCTGTCCTGATTAGTGATTTATCCTTACCGCTGAGCGCGCTACCTACTCGTGATGTATTTAGTGTTGATTTCAGCGTGAATTGCCCGGATTCACAGAACGTTAGCCTGCATCAATCTGATGTGCGTTTTAGTGCCAGTAATCGCCCTAGCTTTAGTGATTTAGCCGCTAATGTTGTTGAAGGTACGGTACAAGATGGAGCCGTTAGAGTATGGGCAGGTATCACAGGTGACTGCGATGTATCGGGCCCAGGTGAACTAACTGTTGCTGATTTAGGGCGCTTAGTATTTGAAATTGCCGATGATGATGGCACTGACTTTATTAATGCTCCCGAGTCTGATCATTTCGGTAGCCCACAGGGTTGCGACGCCAATAGCGATCTAAGTATTAATGTGGCCGATTTGAGCTGCTTAAGCCTCTTGTTAACAAACCAAAGCTGTGAAGCGGTGCGGTCTAATAGTGATGCACTTCCCGAAGTTAACTTAAGCTCCTATATCGAAGATGATGTACTGTGGCTACAAGCCCGAATGGAGCAAAAAGGCAATGCGGTTTCGGGCGTATCGTTTTCTGTAAACATTAATCCTTCAGCATTACAAAGCACGGCAGTAGATTTTAATAACGACGGTGTTCCTGATCGGCTTCGTTTTAATCAAGACTTACAAGCTCCTCCCAATGCTATTTGGCGTTCTGATACAGAGCGTATTGATATCTTTTTGTCCAATGCACTTCCAACACCGAACGGCGTACTGCCCTTGCCCGAAGGAATCTTGTTGGAGATCGGTATCCCCGTTATTCACTCACAATTAGAGCATTTCTCTTTAAATTCAAAACTACAACCGGTGTTTTCTGATATCGGTGGCACCGAAATTCAAGGGCATATCAGTATCGGTGACATTATTTTTGAAGATCTATTTGAGTAGTAAGTAAAACTAATCTTTTCATGATTCCGTAAGGAGGCGGCTGATGTTGATCATCATTAAACGTTTTATTCTTTCGCTGCTCTTTGGGGCATGTATAACGTCACTACAGGCGGCCGATTTCCCGGCAGAATTTCAAGAGCAGAACATTTCTAACCATGAATGGCAATCAATTCGTCAGCAAATCATTGCATCTGGCACCTTCTTAACGAAGGACGAGGAAAGACAAAGACATATTGAAAGCAAAGCGTTACGAGAGAAAAATGTGTTATCGGGCACTTTGGGGCTAACGGATTATATAAAGCCGTTTAATCCAGGGTTAGCGGATCGTTTTGGATACAGCCTAGCATTATCGGGTAATACGCTTGTGGTAGGTGCTTTTCTTGAAGATAGTGACGGTTTCGGTATAGATGGAAACCCTACTAGTAATGCCGCAATGGACTCTGGCGCGGTTTATGTGTTTGTTCGCGACAGTAACGGCTGGCGTATGCAGGACTATTTGAAGGCATCAAATGTGGGGGCTAACGATTTATTCGGTTCGTCGGTTGACATCGATGGAGATTTAATAGCAGTTGGTGCAATTGATGAAGATGGCAGTGGTATGGGTGTGAACCCCATACCTAACGACAATGCTTCTTTTACTGACTCTGGTGCTGTATATGTGTTTGAAAAATTGAATGGGCAATGGCAGGAGACTGCGTATCTAAAAGCTAGTAATCCCGGGGCAGGAGATTCTTTTGGCGTTGCGGTTTCGGTGTCTGGTAGGACGGTAGCGGTAGGCGCACATCTTGAAGATAGCGACACAGTAGGTATTAACCCTGCATCTAATGAGGCTTCTGTGGCAGCGGGCGCGGTTTACGTATTTTCTAATCAAGATGGAGAGTGGGTGCAAGATGCATTTATTAAAGCGTCCAATACTGATGTATTTGACTTATTTGGTAACTTTCTTGCACTTGATGGTAATACCTTAGTCGTTACTTCGCGTTTTGAAGATAGTAGCTCGCCGGTTATTAATGGATCTCAAGGCAATAGAGAAGGTTTAACAAACCAAAACCTTGGTGCGGCTTATGTTTTTGTCAAAGAGAATGGTCAATGGTCGCAACAGGCATATTTAAAGCCTTCTAATCCAGATTTGAATGATCAATTCGGTAATTCAGTCGATGTTTCGGGTGACTATGTGGTTATCGGTAACCGCTTAGAAGATAGTGCTTCCAGCGGTGTTAATGGGCAGCAGTTTAATAATGCCTTACCGGATTCAGGAGCAGCTTATGTGTATCGTAGAAATAGCTCGGGCTCGTGGGTGTTGATTGCCTACATAAAAGCACCGAACCCAAGTGCCGATGACCAGTTTGGTAATGATGTTGCAATATCGGGGAATTTTATCGTAATTGGTTCTCCACAAGAAGATAGTGATGGAGTAAATAACAACGCTAATAATCGAAGCAATTCTGGTGCTGCATACGTATATCAAGTTAATGATAACGATGTCGAGTTCATTAGTCTTTTGAAAGCAGGTGTTGTTGGTACAGATGATTTATTTGCGGAGGGGGTGGCTGTATCAGGTAATGGTGTAGCTATTAGCGCAGGTTTTGATGACAGTGATGCTGATGAGATTAATGGCGATGCTAATAACAATGACCTCAGTAATGCTGGTTCTGTTTCTATCTTCCAAACTGTAACGACCTTCCACCCATTAAGTGGTGTTGTTGTTGGCCTTGCAGATGGAAATAGTGTAATGCTACAAAATGATGAGCTGGACACGATAACTGTAAAAAACAATGGTGAATTTCGTTTCCCAGGTTTATTTGCTGAAGGCGAAAGTTATACCGTTCAAATTGCACAAGATGGTTTACCAAAAAATCCGCACCAAAGTTGCGTTATTGAAAATGGCTCGGGTGTTATTAAAGAGAGCACTGTTGGCAATATTATTGTGCGTTGCACCTTAGAGACTTTATCGATCAATCAAAACATTAATACGGTTGATCAAGCCGTTGTGAATGTGCCGGTTCAATTTGCACCTGAAGGTAGATCCATTGCTATTGTCGTTTTTAGTTTGGATTACGATCAAAACTGTTTGAATCCTGATGCGAATAATGATGGCGTGTTAGATGCAGTGAGTTTTAATGTATCGAATGAGTTTACAACCACGATAAGCTTTGATCCTAGCCAAGAAAATGCCGAAATTGATGTGATAATTGCTGATCAGTCGTTGCCTTTTGGTGTGATTGATGCAGGTAATGTGGTTGATATTGACTTCACCGTAAATTGCCCCGAATCACAAACAAGCAACTTGGTGACAAGCATGATTCAGTTCAGTGAATCGAACCCACCAAGCTTTAGTGATTTAAGTGGTCGCGATGTAGAAGGAACCCACGAAAACGGTGTGGTGCGAGTGTGGGCCAGCGAGGTAGGTGATTGTAATGCATCGGGTTCGCCTGATCTCACTGCTGCTGACTTAGCGAGCTTGATTCTGGAAATTGCTGATGACGACGGTACTAACTTTATAGACGCACCTGAGTCCGATAACTTTGGTAGCCCACAAGGTTGTGATGCCAATAGTAATGAGCTAATCAATGTTGCCGATTTGGCCTGTTTAACCCGCTTATTAGGGAATGATGCTTGCGAGCCTTTGCGTGTAGTAACAAGCGATCTGCCTAGAATTGATTTAAAGACTCATCAAGAAGACGACATCTTATGGCTTACTGCAACGATGGAACAAAACGCGAATTCAGTTGCAGCTGTTTCGTTCTCGTTAGATATAAATCCAGCGGCTTTAGCTACTTTTGGTGTTGACTATAACCACGATGATATTCCCGATCGTATAGAAATAGCCAGTGAGCTAGAAGCTAGTTCAACCATTTTATGGAACGAGCGGGAAAACCGTATCGACATTTACCTAAGCAATATCGATACCCAATCGAACGGTGGTAGCGCTGTTCAATCGATTCCAGATGGCGCGGTAGTTTCCATCGGTATTCCGCTGATCAACCCCGTCCTCACAGTCTTTGAGTTGTCTTCATCGTTACCGCCTGTGTTTGCTGATGTGGGTGGCATGGAACAAGCCGGCGATGTGACGATTGGCGATGTGATTTTTCAGGCTGACTTCGAATAAGACTTAGTTTTTTTTAAAAGCCTTGTGGTATAGCAAGGCTTTTTTCGTTTCGTGTATGCGAATAGTATCAAGATACATGCATTAAGGATGCAAAATGAAAAAGGTTTCAAAGGGCATAGCTTTTATTGGGTTGCTGTTTGCAAGCTCAATACAGGCTCAAAATAACCAAGGGAATGACTCTGCTGTAATATCTGCGATAAGCGCAGTCGAGTGGCAGTCGATACAGGCACAGATTACGAGTAGGGGGAATGTCAATATTCCTGATCACGCTGTTTTGAGCGGTGCGTTGGCACAAACTAACTATATCAAAGGAAGAGAGTTACTCGTCGGAGATAACTTTGGTTTCAATCTGAATCTATCGGGTGATCTTATGGTTGTCGGCGCACCCTTAGATGATAGTGCTGGTGTTGATAATGGCGGTAATCCGCTTGAGGAACGTTTAACGGATTCGGGGGCTGCGTATGTTTTTCGGCGTGAAAACAACAGCTGGCGTATGGAAGCATATCTGAAAGCGTCTAATCCGGGGGCAGGCGACCGCTTTGGTGTCGATGTTGATGTCGATGGAAGCTTAATAGTTATAGGTGCTAATTCAGAAGACAGCAATACACCTGGCGTTAATTCTGAACCGAATAATAGTGCTGCTAATGCTGGCGCGGCTTATGTTTTTGAGTTTATTAATGGTTCATGGCAGGAAGTCGCGTATTTAAAAGCTTCTAATCCGGACCCTGAAGACGCCTTCGGAAATAGTGTTGCAATATCGGGAAGGACAGTCGTTGTTGGTGCTTTTTTAGAAGACAGTAGTGGGTTTGGTGTTGATTCTACGCCAGATAACTCTACTGACGCTGCGGGTGCTGCTTATATATTTTCTGAAATCGATGGGCAATGGTCGCAACAGGCCTTCTTAAAAGCTTCAAACACCGAGCTGGGAGATGAATTTGGCCACGCGGTGGCGATTTTTAACGATACAGTGGTTGTCAGTGCTTTTAGAGAAGATAGTGGCAGTGTTGTCATTAATGGCTTTCAAGGCAATAGTAGCGGCAGTTTGTTTAACGGTTTCGGTGCTGTGTATGTATTTCAACGACAAGGAAATCGCTGGGAGCAACAAGCTTATTTAAAACCGCCCGAACTCGATAGAGTCGATCGTTTTGGTTCTAGTGTGGCAATTTTTGAAGATACCATTGTAGTTGGTACTTCTGAAGAAGATAGCGATGCTAGTTTAGTGAATGGCGATTTTTTCAATAATAATGCAATAAACTCAGGAGCTGCTTATGTATTTCGCAGAAACCGCGCAAATACTTGGTTTTATTCTGGATATATAAAGGCAGAAAACTCTGGAGCTGGGGACGAGTTTGGTATTAGTGTCGATGTTTCGAGCGAATTTATTGTCGTTGGTGCTCGGTTTGAGGATGGGTCAAATAACGTTGCTAACGGTGAAGACAATAATGATGTTGAAAATTCGGGTGCAGCCTATGTGTATCAGTTTATAGACAATGATATCGAGTTGGTTTCGGTGTTAAAGAGTTCTTCGCCAGATATCAGCGATGCCTTTGGTAGTTCAGTTTCTGTATCAGGCAATGGAGTACTTGTTGGTGCACCTTTTGAAGACAGTGACACAATTGTGATCAACGGTGATCAATCCAATAACGATGCCCTAGATACTGGCGCTGCTTTTTCTATTTAATCCGGTAAGTGTATTTCATACCTTAAGCGGAACAATTAATGGATTGTCTGAGGGTAATCAAGTTTCATTAATTAATGAGGGTGGGGATACGATTACAATCGATTCAAATGGCTTCTTCCGCTTTCCTGGTATATTTGCAGAAGGCGAAACCTTCAATGTGACCATTGCAGAAGATGGACAGCCGGTAAACCCTCATCAAGTTTGTGAAGTGATTAATGGTGAGGGCGTTCTTACTGAAGGTAATGTTGGCTCTATTCGTGTGAACTGTACATTATTCACACTGTCGATCAACACTAATATCAACACAGTTAACCAAGCTTTGGTTTCCGTACCTGTGCAATTGGCACCTGAAGGTATGGAAATCAGCACGCTAAGCTTCCGTCTCGATTACGATGAACAATGCTTAAATCCCGATACCAATGGTGATGGGGTTTTAGATCAGGTTACGTTTGATGTTGATGATGCCTTTACTACGTTTGTCGATTTTGACACTGCCAGGACCGATGGTGAAATCGGTATCATCATCAGTGATATTACGCCACCGATTAGCATGCTTGAGGCAAGTAACGTCGTTACCCTAGGTTTTATTGTGGATTGCCCTGTGGCGCAGGAAGATTCTTTTGAAGCCTCCGAGCTAAAATTAATTGAGGCTAGTTTTGCAGACGCTTCAGCAGAAGCCGTCTTGGCCACAGTAAACGACGGCGCAGCACGGGTGTGGGCTTCTTTTGTGGGTGATTGTAACGTAAGTGGCTCCGATGCCTTAGATGCAGCCGACTTTGGTGCACTGGTCTTGGAAATTGCCGACGACGACGGCACCAATTATCTGGACGCTCCGGAGTCCGATAACTTTGGTAGCCCGCAGGGTTGTGATGCTAACGGTAACTTGGAAATCAATGTTGCCGATATTAGTTGTATGGCTAATCTGATATTTGGTGATGAATGTGAGCCCCTACGAACTCCATTGCTGACCAAGCCGGAGTTGAATATTAGCACCCGCTTTGAAGAAGATATCGTTTGGTTTCAAACAAAAATCTTTAATAATGGGAACGATGTGGCCGCACTTTCCTATGACTTAGTGCTTGACCCATTAATCTTTAATCCACGTACTGTGGATTTTAATAACGATGGCATTCCCGATCGTATCAATAATGTTGCCGCACCGAATAGCTTAATTCGATGGAATGCCGATACGCATCGCCTACGTGTTTTACTGTTTACTGCAGGTGGACAAAACGCTACCAATATTCCATTCGATGACGGCTTACTTATTGAAGTTGGCATTCCTAGGGCGTCAATGCCAGATTCGGGTTTCAGCATTGCGAAAGCCCCTCATGTGGTTTTTGCTGATGGCTTGGGCAACGAGCTTGAAGGTTTTAGCAGTGTTGGGGATGTGATTTTTGCGGATGCGTTCGAGTAGCGCACACGTAAGAAAAAGCGCGCCTTCGTTATTGTAACTAGTGTAGCCTTGCCTATTGGCAAGGCTCTATTTTCATGCTTTAAGTAACAATCGAGCTCAGTATAGAAGTTGAATAAAGATGACGGATATAAAAAATTATTTCTACCTTGGGCTTGGAAGGGTGTTTTAACTTAGCTTTTGTTTCTGTGAAAAAAACGTGACTTACACTCCTGCCTCAGTTCACTCTAACAATGATGAAGTATGGACGTCGGCTCAAGGTCAAGTTCATTTACACACTTCGAGCTTCGATATAACAGAGAGCACTATAGCGATTGGTCAAATCAAGCTTGATGAAGAGAGCTCTTTATCTACTACATTTCGGCAAACAAACTTTTTTACGGCGCGTATTTAATGTCTAGTGGTCAGTCGGATACACGTACAAGGCTATTGGGTCATATGTTGCTGATTGGCGCTGCTTTTGATAATAGCGCAGGTGTAGATACCCAGCGGAGTTCGTTAGAAGTCCGTTTAGCGAATTCTGTTACTGTTTATTTTTTTCAACCTATCGAAAATCGCTGGGAAACGCTTGCTTATCTATAATAAAACAACACCAGCGCTAGAGATATTTTATGCACGATGTGGCTATCTTTGGAAAGGCTGTGATGGGCACACACTGGGGCCGGGGTGTTAACTCTGCCATGAGTGGATCAGCAGAGGCTCGGGCATAGCTTATGCGTTCGTTAAGAGCAAGGGCATGTGGTGGTAGCAGGTATCGAGAACCTAGAGCGCTCTTTGTTGACGACCTTGGCAATGAAGTTGAAAGGTTGGGCTATGTAGGCGACATTCTATTTAAGGATATTTTGAACCTTTCTAAGAATGGCGCCGCGGCTTCGATGGGGCGGTTATCTATGTCGACAACAATAAAACTGAAGTAAACACTCCATACAACAAGTAAGGATGCATTATGTTGAAAATTAATAAATCAGCATGGTTAGGGCTGTTAGCTCTGGGCGTGAGTGTGGCTCATGCTCAGCAATTGAGTGCTGATACCTTGAGCGGCTTGATTGCTCGGCCGATGGGCAATGCTGCCAACCACGTCATTGAGGAGCGTGGTTTTTTTCTGAACGACGAAACTACGCTTTCAGGCACGATTGGCTTGACTGACTATATCAAGGCTTCAAACACCGATGCGGGCGACCAATTTGGATTTTACGTTGATATCTCAGGCGATCTCTTAGTGGTGGGCGCACCCTTTGAAGATAGCAATGGTATTGGCGAAGGCGGAAATCCTAGTGGTAATGCGCTAACTGATTCCGGGGCCGCCTATGTTTATCGTAAAGGACCTGGAGGCTGGGCTTTTGAAGCAATGTTGAAAGCCTCTAATGCCGATGCTGGTGATAACTTTGGCACTGGCGTTGCGATTGAGGGTGACTTAGTGGTGGTGGGTGCTGAAATGGAAGATAGCAATACCACTGGGGTTAATTCTACGCCTAATAATGCGGCAGAAAACTCGGGTGCTGCTTACATTTTTCGTTATAGCGATGGTGTATGGGAGGAAGAAGCTTACTTAAAAGCATCGAATACTGGTATTGCTGATTTTTTTGGTAGTGATGTTGATATTTCCAACGAAACTGTTGTTGTGAGTGCACCATTTGAAGATAGCAGTAGTAATGGTATTAACTCGGTGCCTGATAATTTTTCCACACAAGCGGGTGCAGCATATGTCTTTGTTAAGACAGCAGATGGGTGGGTGGAAGAAGCATATGTGAAAGCATCGAACTCAGATATTGACGATCGCTTCTCACAAACCGTATCCATAGATGGAAACACTATGGTAATTGGTGCGCCCAGAGAAGATAGTGCTAGCGCTGTGATTAATGGTAGTCAGGGGAACTCAACGGGTGACCGTACTGGTAACTTTGGTGCGGCTTATGTATTTGTTAGAAATAATGATGTATGGGAGCAGCAGGCTTATCTTAAAGCGCCCAATGTAGGGATGAACGATTTATTTGGGATTTCGTCGGCGGTATCGGGCGATACCGTGGCTGTGGGCGCAATATTTGAAGACAGCTCGTCTACGGGCGTGAATGGGACGTTTTTTGATAATGCGGCAAGTGATTCAGGTGCAGTGTATGTATTTAAACGCAACGATGCGGGTGTGTGGTTTTTTAATGGTTATCTAAAATCGGAAAACACAGGCAGCGGTGATCGCTTTGGAGAGCTTGTTGGTATTTCCGACAATACGATTATCGCAGGGGCTATTTTTGAAGATAGCCGAGAAATTCTTCCAGGCGGCATGGACAATAACGATATTACTAATTCTG
>JAKSCJ010000276.1 GCA_022360675.1 Lysobacterales bacterium | reverse complement strand
GCCAGCACATACAGAAACTCACCATTGGCCTCGAACACAGGCTCGGCCGTTTCAGACAGGCCATCGGTGATTTGGATAGATTCTTTATCGTCCACATTCCAGGCATACACCGTACGAATCAAACCTTCGTTTTGTAGGGTGTAGGCCAACCAGCGAGAATCGGGCGACCAAGAAGCCGTCATGGGATTCACGGGGGTATAAATACTTTCTTGGCCGATCTTGTAGCTCTTGCCCGACTTCAGATTCGTGGCCCAGAACGACTGACTGTTATCGCGATAGGCCAACCAACGGCCATCGGGCGACCAATGAGGTTGATCGTAATAGCCAGCGCCTTCCAGCTCGTAACGCTTAGGCTCGCCACGGCCGTCTTGATTCATCACATACAGGGCGTATTCGCCATCGGCATCGGAGAACCAAGCCACTTGATCGCCTTTGGGTGACCACACCGGATTACGGTCGTGAGCCGCCGGGTTAGCCGCCAACACCCGAGGATCGCCCTTGTCGGCAGCCACAGTGACGATCTCGCCACGGTATTCCACTGCCACTCGATTTAAATCGGGCGACGCTGCCATATTGCGCACCCAGTTCGCACCAGAAATTTGGCGCGGCAAGGTATCTTGCAGCGGTGATAAGGCTTGAATCGCCAAGGTCGAGACTCGGCCGCTGGCAATATCCAAACTGTGCAAGCGCCCCGCCTGCTCAAACACAATGCTGTTGTCGTCGGCGGCGGGGTTGATCACCGGAAAATCGTCGTATTGAGTGAGCCGTGCAACTTGTTGGCTAGCTGGATCATAGCGATACAGATTAAATTCGCCATCGCGATCGGAGGTGAAATACACCTGCCCATTCACCCACATAGGGTCGGTATCGTTGCTGCCGCCATCGGGTTTGGGAATTTCTTGTACCGAGTAGTCGTCCATCGACATCACCCAGATGCGGCTGATGGTGCCGCCGCGATAGTTCTTCCACTGATGAAAGGCTTCGCGGGCAGGAACATAGGCCAAATACTGACCATCGTCGGAAAGATCGGCTTTAAACGCCGTGGGAACCGGCAGGCGCTCAGGAATGCCACCAGCCACCGGAACGGTATAAAGATGGCGATAACGCCGGGTATGAACACTGCGCGGAGATGAGAATAAGACCGACGCCCCATCGGGCGTAAAGCCCAGCACAATATCGTCGCCAGGATGCCACGTGAGGCGTTTGACCTCGCCGCCTTCAGCGGGCATTACATACACCGCTTGGTGACCATCGTAAGGCGCACTAAAGGCCAGGGTTTTACCGTCGGGCGAAAACGTGGGGTGAATTTCGCGGCCAGCGGCACTGGTCAGACGGCGTGCCTGACCACCCGACTTTTGCCCTAACCATAAATCGTTGTCGTACACAAATGCCACTTGCTCGCCATGACTTGCTGGCATGCTCAACATTTGGGTGTTTTTAGATGATTGCGCAAAGGCATGACTGCTTAAACCGATACTCAAAGCACCTGCTATAAGCAGACTTAAACTCGACTTCAATGCAAATCGAGATTGCACAATTGTTCTTATTTTCATTTAAGTATTCCTCATTTACGCTGGCGCCATCATCATATGAATTGTGCCCAGAATAAACCGTAAAGCCCTCATTAACGCCAAGATCACCATGAAAATCGTCGTTTGGTTGCCGCACTTTGATTCTCAAAATGTGGTGTCAAGGCAAAGTCATCATAACGTTTACCGGCGCTTCAGTTATCTATACCAATTTCATCATATTCATTAATTAGAATACTTTAAATAAAATATGAGACGGCATCGCTTAAGCTCAAACGGTGCTATTCGATATCGATCCTTATCATGATATGACGAATGACCCTTGCTATAGTGGCAAGCACAATGGCGCGGAAGGCCATTGTTTGATTTAGGGAGTTTTTAATCATGAAATTTGCGAAAACCGCACTCGGCCTGAGCATGGCCTTGGGTGTGTCTTTGTGCGCCAGCACGCAAGTCTTTGCCCAAAGTAGCGACTTTGGCGATCAACAAACATCCATCATGAACCTGAGCGACGCAGGTTTCCAAACGGTGGATTATTCCTCTTTAAGTACCGAACAAAAAGTAGCGCTGGAAGAAGCGAAGCTAAGCCAAGCTCGCCAAGCTTACCCACAGTACTTTGCCGATGCTTACGCACAATACCCCAGTATTCCTAAAGGTGTACTGGAAGCCATTGCCTTTGTACAAAGCCGCTGGGTTAACCTACAACCCACCGCTTACACCGCGCCACACCAACATATGCCTCAGGCCCATGGTGTGATGGGCCTGTATCACGGCCAGGGCTTCCGTGATCAGGTGCAAGAAGCAGCACTGCTGTTAGGTGTTGATGCCGAGCAAGTTCTGAAAGATGAACAAACCAATATTCTGGCAGCCGCCGCATTGTTGGATCAGTTAATTCAACAGCAGGGCAAAGCGCCGGCTGATGCCGAATCGATGGTATCCGTGATTGCCGATTACGCAGGCTTTGTAACGGACCGCAGTAGCGAAATCCAAAGCTATGCGCGTGATAACTTCACCTACGATGTACTGTTAAGCATAGATCGTGGCGTGGACGACAACGGTATTTTTGTACCGGAACAAGCGATTGAGTGGGAACGCGCTTTTGATCAACAACGCTTAGTTGAACTGAAATTCG
>JAKSCJ010000298.1 GCA_022360675.1 Lysobacterales bacterium | reverse complement strand
TTCGTCATTACTTAACAATGTAACCTGGTTGCCCTCAGCTAAGCCGGTAACCACACCACTAATTGGATGAAAGGCCGAAATGCTATCGAAAAGAAACACACCACCCGAATTCTCAGCATCGTTATTATTAGCATCACCGTTGACTTCATTAGTAACGCTATCTTCTTGATTAGCACCCGCCGCAATGCTAGTACCTGAAACCGCCACATTAAATCCGAACATATCGCCAGTACCCGGCACCGAACTCTTTAGGACCGACGCAAGCTCGATATCATCATTCACAATCTGATAAACGTAGGCAGCACCTGCATCGGGTACTGAGTTATCGCCAACACCATCGGGGCCAATGGCTACGCTATCTTCACCAAACTCACCAACAACAATAAAGTCACCCGAGATCGAAACACTGAAACCAAATTGATCGTCAACTTCAGGATTTGGAGATTTCAAGTAGGTCCTAAAATCCCAATCACCATTACTATCCCGATCAAACACATAGGCCGCGCCTGCCGATCTCACGCTATTATCAAAAGGATTACTATCCACATTAGGATTACCACCATCCTCAAATTGCGAAGCAACCACAACGATATCGCCAGATATCGAAACACTGGTACCAAAATGATCGGAGACACCAGGATTAGGCGGTTTCAAGTATGCTTGTTGAGCCCACTCACCATTACTGCGTGCATAAATATAGGCGGCACCCACGTTGGTGGAACCATTGCCCTGCGAGCCGTTAACCTGTGATGCTGGGCTATCTTCCAGCGTTGCACCCACCACAATCGTATCGCCTGAAATACTTACCGACTCACCAAAGTGATCGCTACGCTCGGGGTTTGATGCTTTAAGGAAAGCTTCTTGCTCCCAGACACCATCCACTTCGCGATACACATAAGCCGCACCAGCATTTACAACGGAATTATTAGGCTCAGGATTAACGCCACTCAAACCGGTATCTTCAAACAGTGAGCCCACAACAATCGTACGGCCCGAGATGGCAACTTCGTGGCCAAAGAAATCATTGGTGTCTGGGTTTCCTGCTTTAAGAAAAGCAACTAATTGCCAAACATCATCAATACGCTCATAAACATAGGCCGCGCCAACATTGGTTCCAAGGTTGTTACTCTCACCGTTAACACCAGCTGTAATGCTGTCTTCTTCCTCAGCACCAACCACCAAAATATTGCCTTCAACGGCCACATCGGTACCAAAAAAATCGCTTGCATCTGGGTTCGGAGATTTGATGTAGGCCTCTTGCTGCCAGCCTCCAGGCCCTCTTCTAAACACATAAGCAGCACCTGAGTTCATCAGGTTATTGCTAAATGGACTACCATCATCACCCAAGCCATTGCTGTCTTCTTCGCGTGCGCCTACCACTAATACATTGCCCGATAAGGCCACGCTAAAACCAAATAGATCACCGGCATCGGTGTTAAAAGGTTTGATGTAGTCGGTTAAACCCATAGAGCCCGACAACACTGTACGCTCAGGCAAAGAACGGGCTTGGTCGTCTAGTGCAGCTGAGCGCAGCGTTTTTTCCTCATCGGTACTGAGAAAAGTACCGCTCGCTAAAATCTGCTGTCGGATAGAACGCCATTCATTTGCGTTCAACAGTTTTTCTACTTGCGGTTCGCTGGAGGTTTGTGCGTAGCTTAGGCCTGTAAACAAACAGGTGCCAACCACAGCGCCGCGTAAAATGCGGAGTGTGTATGAAGGTGTCACTGCCAGGTTTCCTTACGTTGTGGGTTGCGCATGCTTACTTGCGGTCATGGCACAACCGTCCTCGCGGAAGCTCGGTTCAATGTCCTTATTGTTAGACCAAGCTTATTTAGTGAGTGCGAGTGTACAAGCTCGAACTCAATTGGTACACAATGCGTAAAAGCGTAGACCCGACGCCTTGCAAGGTTTTATGGAGTACGTTATTCAGACAAAAAAAGGGCAGCTTAACGCTGCCCTTTTATCTTCATTGAACCGTTCAGTTTAACTATTGCGCATTAAACGGTTTGGTCTTTACTGCTCCATATCTAAGTAATCCCAAACCAAATGGCTCATTGCACGTACACCCACTTCCATATTGGGTTCGTGGATAGTGAACAAGGGCGAGTGATTACCGGGTAATGCTTTCGCATTCGCTTCGGGTGGTGCGGCACCTAAGAATAAGAATAGACCGGGTACTTCATCGGCAAAGAATGAGAAATCTTCAGCACCGGTGACTAAGTCGGGCGTAATCACATTATTGTTGGTGATGCGCTCTAATGTGGGCATCATTTTTTCAGTCAAACCCGGATCGTTATAAGTTACCGGGTACTGACGGCGAATGCTCACATCAGCGGTGGTGCCGGCACTGGCCGCAATGCCTGAAGCGGTTTGTTCGATGCGTTCGTGGATTTCGTTCTGCATGCCTTTGTCAAAGCTGCGAATCGTGCCCCACATATGTGCTTCATCGGGAATGATGTTATTGCGAATACCCGCAGTAAACTGGCCCACCGTAATAATGTAGGGCACTTTGGTAATTTGCAGCTGGCGGCTGGCAATGGTTTGTAAGCCTAAGATAATCTGCGAACCCACCACGATAGGATCGATACCACCCCATGGGCGCGCGCCGTGGGTTTGCTTACCTTGAACCTTAATCCGAAATTCATCCACCGCTGCCATAGCCGGGCCTGAACGAACCGCGATCTTGCCGCCCGCCATATTCAAACCAATATGCATACCAAACACGGCTTCGGGTTGATAACGCGTAAACAGGCCTTCCTTCAGCATCAGCTCGGCACCGCCTTCTT
>JAKSCJ010000484.1 GCA_022360675.1 Lysobacterales bacterium | reverse complement strand
TATCTGGTCTGCCGGTATCGTGAGCTTGGTTCTTCAAAAAAAAACGCCCGTTTAAACGGGCGTTTTTGCTAAGCGGTGTCTTTAATTCTTGCGCTTGCTTATTGCCCGCCTTGCTTCAACAAGGGTTCTAGGTCGGGGGTTGAGTAGATTTTCCACCCCAAAGAGCTCAAACGTAACACCATGGTGTCTACATCGCTAACAATGGAGCCGTCGTTGTCGATACTGGCTGAATAGCGAATCATCACCTCGCTGTCCGACAAAACTTCCTCTTCTTCCACTTTAAACACAATATGGCGCATGGCTTCGGCAAATTGCGGATCTTTGCCGATGATGGTGGACATAAAGCGAATAAAAAATTCTTCAGGCGGCATTTGCTTAAAGCCATCCACATCTTTAACACCATAAAGATTGGCTAGGCTGGTTTGATCGGTGCTGTTTTCAAACGCATCGATAAACACTTTATGAATCACTTCCAGCGATTGCGGGTGCATTTGTGCAGCGGCGGCGCGCCAATTGGTTTGGTTCACAGCTGCCATGTAAGCTTCGGCCACCATTTTGGGCGTGCGGCTACTTTGTGCAAAAGCCGCAGCCATGCCCAGCGATAAACACAGCAAAGCCACGACCGCCAAGCGGTACACACGAGTTAAGCCTGGTGCATAGGTATGGATGTTGGCCATTGCGATGCCCTTCATGCAGATCTCCAGCGGGAGTGTTTTTAAGTGAATGTATTGGCAGGATTTTACCAGCAAGTGCCCGAATGGCGCTTGTTCTTACATCATATCTAACACAAGCTTGACTGCACGGTATCGGCCTTGGCTGAACCAAGGCCGATAGACTAAACGACACAAACTGAATCACTGGAAAGGAGCGTTTTTTAGCGCGTTTACCGGTTAATGCTCTTCGTCGCGAGGATCATGGGCCGCCACCAGGGCTTGTTGTACCTCATGCGGCACCGGATCGTAGTGGCTGAAATCCATAGTAAAGCTGCCTTGGCCGCCGGTTAAGCTTTTTAATTCGGCGAGGTAATCCATCAGGCTGCTCATTGGCACATCGGCCTGAATGGTGACCATGCCGCCGCGATGATTCTCTGAACCATGAATACGTGCCCGCTTTGCCGCCAAGCTGCCCGTGATATCGCCCATATTGCCCTCGGGCACGGTGACATCGGCGCTCACAATGGGTTCTAACACCTGGGGTTTAGCTTCTTGAATGGCGGCTAAAAAGGCTTTTCGCCCAGCGGTGACAAAGGCGATTTCTTTGGAATCCACGCTGTGGTGTTTGCCGTCGTACACTTCCACCGCCACATCTTGCAGGGGATATCCGGCCACGGCGCCGTGGCTTAGCACTTGGCGTACGCCTTTTTCTACCGCCGGAATTAAGCTGGTGGGAATGGCACCGCCCACCACCGCACTATTGAATTGAAAACCCGAGCCACGTTCCAGCGGCCGAATCCGTAAAAACACTTCGCCAAACTGGCCGGCACCGCCGGTTTGTTTTTTGTGGCGGTAATGGCCTTCGGCCGCTTGGGTAATGGTTTCGCGGTAGGCGATTCGCGGCGGGCGCGTATCGACTTCAGCGCCGTAGCGCTCTTTCATGTGTTCCAGGAAAATCCGCAGATGCATTTCACCTAAACCATGCACCACGGTTTCGTTGAGCTCTTGATTATGTTCCACCGCAAGGCAAGGATCTTCTTCAGCTAATCGGTTGATCGCATTGGCCACTTTTTGCTCTTGCCCTCGGGTTTTGGGCTCTACTGCAAGGCCGTACATGGGACGTGGAAAATCCACGGGTTTTAGGTGGAAATGATCTTCATCGTGGGAATCGTGCAATACATCATCGTAGTGAATTTCGTCCACCTTGGCGACTGCACAAATATCGCCAGGCAGCCCTTGTTCGACCTCGATATGTTTGCTGCCCTGTAAGCGGAATAAATGGTTCACCTTAAAGGGTTTGCGTCCATTACCGATAAATAACTGAGTGTCGGGCTTGATGGTGCCCTGATAAATGCGAAATACCGATAACTTACCCACAAACGGGTCGTTGATGGTTTTAAATACATGGGCGATCACATGACCACTGGGATTGGGCTGTGCGCTTACGGGCTCGGCTTGTTCGCCTTCACCTTTGATGAAGGGTGGCGGATTACCTTCGGCCGGATTGGGTAATAGGCGATGGCAGAATTTCAAAAAGCCTTCGAGCCCGGTGCCCGTTTTGGCTGAGGTGAAGCAAATTGGCACTAAATGCCCGCTGCGCATGGCTTCTTCGAAGGCATCGTGGAGTTGTTCGGTGCTCAGCTCGCCTTGTTCTAAATAGCGCTCCATGAGCTGTTCATCCATTTCCACCACTTGATCCACGATTTGGGTGTGAGCATCGGGCAGAGACAAAATATCAGTCTCGCCTTCAGCCCGAAAAAAACAATCGCGCACACAGCTGAAGTTCTCGGCGGGTAGATTAACGGGCAGGCATTCATTGCCAAATTCTTCACGGATCTCCTCTACCAAAGCGCCGAGATCCACGCCTTCGGCATCGATCTTATTGATAATAATCATCCGGCATAGCTTGCGTTGACGGGCACGCCGCAGCAATCGACGTGTGGCCAGCTCAATGCCCGCCTGGGCGTTAATCACGATAGCTGTGGTTTCAGTGGCTGCCATGGCGGCTAAGGTGGGGCCGCGAAAATCGGTGAGCCCTGGCGTATCGATGAGTGTGATATGCGTTCCTTGGTAATCGATACTGGCGATACTGGTGTTCAGGGAATGGCGATAATGTTTTTCTAAAGGATCGGTGTCGCTAATGGTGGTGCCGCGCTCGATACTTCCCGGGCTGGAGATGGTGCCAGAGCGAGCGAGCAGTGCTTCGAGTAAGTAAGTCTTACCGCCGCCGCTGTGCCCAACCAGGGCCACCGTGCGTGTATCCTCCGTTTGATAATTGGCCATATAAGTCCTCCCGCAATTCGTTAGCGTTGTGATACCGACACACAACGAAGAATCGCCAGTAGGCTCGATACTGAGTAAGGGAATGGTTGCCACATCCCTGTTGGTGGCACGTGGGTCTAACCGTTGGTCATTACGGAGTGGGCGCTTAAAGTCGTTTGGCTTGGTGCGGCTGGGTTTTGCTGCTGCATCTTCATTAGGCTGTGCTCCATTTACCTGATGCAGAGCGCGTTACCACAACGCAAATTGAGCGATCACATAGAGGACATAACAACACGCATCGCCATCGACCTAGCAATACCCATGCGACCCATGGCCTATGATTCGTGCGGCTGCAAGATTTTGAAATGTGTGAGCGAGTAGGAGAGGCCAGCAGCATGCACGATTTCGAGCTTGTTAGCGAGTCACCGGTGCGGCCGTCTTGTTCATCCTATTACGCCTTAAGCCATGCGGCAATAGAAGTTGAAGATAAATTTTTTAGCTTGATCCAGGTAGAACGCTTCAGTCGTTGGTCCCTATCTAAGTGTTGTGCTAATTCGCTGGCTTTTACGTGTACTTAACGTTGTGTTGACACTGCCACTGTTTACCGTTCAGTTTGGTTCAGTTTCGATTCAGGGCGCCCACGTAAACTAAGCTCAAGTTTAATACGAGCTGGTCTGAAATATGTGGAGATCAGGACGGCTCGGTGAGGAGTAAAAGCATGAAAAACGCACTACTGACCATTCTCGCTGCTGCTATGACCTTAGGCCTTGCCGGTAATGCACAAGCTGGACGTGATTATGACGGTGGTCGTTACGAAGATCGCAACGGTCGTTACGAATTTGCCGAAGTGCTGGATGCACAACCGGTTTACGATCGCATCAGTGTGCCTTATGAGCGCGAGGTTTGTTACAACGAACGAACCTACCACCATGAACCGCGCCGCACCAATACCGCTCCCGTATTGCTGGGTGCTGTGCTCGGTGGTTTAGTGGGCAATAAAGTAGATGGTGGCGATCACCGTGCTGCGGGCACCGCGATTGGTGCGCTGGTGGGTGGTGCAATTGCTAACGACGCCACACGCCATAAAAACCGCCCCGGTCGCAGTTATCCGGTGGATCGTGAGCGTTGTGAAATTCGCACCGACTACCGCTCTGAAGAACAGCTCACCGGTTTTGATGTGACGTATCGCTACCAGGGTGAGGTGTACCACACCTTAACCCGAGAGCACCCCGGCGATCGCATGCGTGTCAAGGTATCGGTGGTTCCCGCTGAGTATTGATGATTAGCCTGGGTGATCGACCTGGGTGATCGAGATTAATGGTCAAATACATGGCCCCTTGTTCATAGCCGTTGTTCATGACCTTTGTTAACTGTTTGAGGCCCTCGGGTTTTAAATGGCGATCAGGTGACACTCTTTATTAGTTTTGGCAGTGCGAATGACCTTTTAGGTCATGCCAAGGGCCACGCTGACAGCCCGGTTAGCGTGGCCAACTTAAAAGCTGCTAATTATTTTCTTTTGTTGCGGCTTTTT
>JAKSCJ010000463.1 GCA_022360675.1 Lysobacterales bacterium | reverse complement strand
TTCTCAACAAAACGCAGGCGAGCACTCGCAAGGATGCGAGTGCAGTGATCAAAGGCAGGATGCCGTTTGATCACGATCGCCGAGAAGGTTCGGTAAACCGGGGCATAACCGATGTCACACCAAGCGCTTTTCGACCCTTTTGCCGCTTGGGAAAAGGGTCTCGCCGCCACACGGCAGTGTATCTTAAGAAAACCGGCCTTTCAGGTGGCGAAACCAAAACAAAGCGCCCGGCAAAAACGAGTAAGCAATGTTCTACTTACGAACGGTATCAAAAGTCACTCGCCGCCACACGCCAGTGTGACTATGTACATCGATCTTTCAGGTGGCGAAACCAAAACAAGTATTTCTAATCACTATAGTTTAGATAAGTATCTCGCTGCACACGCTAATGTTTTTTCAGCAAAGTATCCTCAAAAAACACACTACCTTTACCCCCCAGTCGAAGCCTGAAATATCGCCTGAAAAATAGCAAAGTAAACAAAGGCCACAATGCCACCTACAAACAAGATCATCGCCGGTTCAATAAAGGTGGTGAGGAACTTAATTCGTTGTGCTAGTTGGTTGCTATAAAACTCACCCAGTTCATCTAAAACCTCGCTGAGTTCACCACTGCGTTCACCTACGTCGATCATGCTGGTGACGAGGCCGGGGATGCTGGGGTGGATCATAGATTGGGCGAAGCTTTGGCCTTTGAGGATTTGTTCGGATGCGCGATAAATGACTTGGCTGAGGTAGTCGTTACTGACGACTTTGGCACCGATGCGTAGGGAATCTAAGATGCTTAAACCCGAGCGTAGCAGCATCGATAAGGTGATGCTGGCCTGGGCGATGGAACTGTCGCGGATGGCGGTGCCGATGAGCGGGATCATGATCATGAAACGATCGATCACACGTTTACCGGCGGGTTGGGTGTAGGCGGCCAAGCTGACGAAGATGAAGACCAAGAAACCACCGCTTACATAGCCGCCGTAATCCTGAACCCAGTTGGAGATATCAATGAGTAACTGGGTTAAAGGTGGCATTTCGGTTTGGCGGGCGGCGAAGAAGCGGGCGAACTTTGGCACGACCACGGCAATCACCATGTACAACACGGCAATGCTGGCCAAAAACACAATACTAGGATACACCGAAACGGTGATTAACTGGTTCTTTAGGTCGCGTCGGCGTTCCATATTGTGCGCTAAGCGTACGAGTACGCGCTCGAGTTCGCCGCTTTCTTCACCGGCGGTGATGAGATGTTTGACCTCGGAGCTAAACAGGTTCTCTTTTTCAAAGGCATCGGCCAGGCGTGCACCGTTTTTCACTTGCTGCGACATGCGCTGGCAAGCTAAAGATAGCCCGCGCTTAGTGGCGAACTGGGCGTATAAATCCAAAGCTTGCACAATGGTGTGGCCCGAGCGTAATAGCAGGGCGAATTGGCGGAAAAAATTGATTTTATCGCCGGCAAACACCGGTAACCAGCGATTCCAACCATCGGCACCACCCGTTCCGGGCACCGCACTGTGGTTACGGCCAGCGGGTTTGACTTCGAGAATAAATAAGTTTTGCCCGCGTAGTTGAGCCGCGGCGGTTTGAGCGTTATCGGCTTCGATATTGCCCTGTTGCTCGCCGCCGGAGGCATTAAGTGCGGTGTAGAAGAAATTCGCCATGAGTTTGCTCTATCTATCCCGCTATATCGCCGTTGTGGGCGGTGCGACGGCTTTCATGTTCAGCCCAATTTTGTGTAACTCGGCACGGCTGGTTTGGCCCGCATGGAGTTTCTCTAAGGCATCTTGGGCCATGCTGCGGTAGCAGTGTTGATAACGTTCAGCCTGATGGTGTATTTGTGCATGGGTGGGGATTTTGCCTTGCAGCAAATCGTCGTTCATTTGTTCATCCAACCACAGCGATTCAAACACACCCACACGGCCACGATAGCCGGTGCCTAAGCAATGAGGGCAGCCCTTGGCGCGGTATTCGGTGGCTTTTTGTGCGCTCTCAGTTTCGGCTTGGCGGCAATGTGCACATAGGCGCCGCACCAAGCGTTGGGCCACCACGCCGA
>JAKSCJ010000344.1 GCA_022360675.1 Lysobacterales bacterium | reverse complement strand
TTGCTGCGCACTGAGGGATGATGGCGCGCTAAATCGGTGGTGAAGTTGCCCATCATGCAGCCGTCGCACCAGAGTTCGTCGGCTTTGCTCTCGGAATGCTGAATATAGGCAATCACGCGTTCCAGTGGGTCGTCCACCTGATGGTAGTCGCCATCGCGTAAGACGCTGATCACATGCGCCAAGTAATGCTCAATGGCCTCGATCCCCAGCATTTCCTTGGATTTAAAGGCGTGGTAGAAGCTACCTTTTGAAACGCCTGCGTCGGCGATAATTTCGTCGACACTGGTGCTCAAATAGCCATCTTGTTGGAATAGACGCAGGGCCGAATCCAGAATTTTTTCTTTGGCGGTGACTCTAGGCATGATGAAAGTTTAGACTGACTAGTCGGTTTAGTCAAGTGGGCCGTCCCTGGCCCCACGAATCCTATCATTTCAGCGAATGCACTAGCGCTACTGGCTCAAAGGAGGTAAGAGATTTTGAGCGCACGTACGCGAGAGCTAAAGCTGTCCCACGCATCGCTCGATATATAAACAAAATACCCAAAGTCGTCATTGCTCACGTTGGCAAAGTTAATGGTCGAAGGGCTAACGGTGCGTAAGCTGCTGCTTTGTCCAGAGCTGAAGAACTCGGACATTACGGTGGCCGTATTGCTGGTGATGCCGCTTCGTGTCAGACGAAAACGCAGGTTTTCGGTGGTGTTATCCACAAAGCTGGCAACGATGGCTGTGATCACGGCACCTTCGGGTAAATGCACCGGTGCCGCCATGGTTCCATTGCCGGAGATAAAATACGCATAGCCGTTGGATTGACGGCGGAAGTCGGTGATATTGGTGTTGGCTGTGAAGTCGACGCCGGTGAGCGTGTAATGGTGCAGTGATGGTCCATTGCTGAGAACGCCGCTGTCGTTGACGTACACGGGGGAGAGCGCTGCGCCACTGCTGTTGCCCAAGCCACGACCCCTCAAGTTTTGACCGACATCCAGCGATTCGCTTGGCGTCTTTACGCCCATACCCACACGACCATCACCCGTCACAACTAAACGCGCCAGGTTATTAA
>JAKSCJ010000089.1 GCA_022360675.1 Lysobacterales bacterium | reverse complement strand
TGGAGATATCTGCACGAAATTGGAGAAATAACTCATCTTCAGCGTTGCCATTCCAACCGCTCAGGTTGGCGGCTGTTATCGAGCGGAATCCAATCGGCGGGCTAATAGGGGCCAGCAAGACAGGTATGAGAACGTTTCTCATCCTGGCGTCGTCCGCTTCTTCCTGCACCCAATGTGATTCAATCGAGTCGACCGACCAGGCCACGACGACACAGCGTGCCTCTTCGAGAGACTTTCCTATATGTGAGCGCCAAGTTTCCCCGGCTGGGATCGTACGATCCCAAAAGACCGACCAGCCCTGCAACTCAAGCGCAACCGCAAGCCGCTTGACGACTTCCTGATCTTCCCGCGCATAGCTGATGAAAATATCGACCATTCCCTACGGTTCTCTTTTCCCTATTCAACTTGCAAAACTTCCCGCACAGTGTGCTCGTGCGAGATGGATATCGACAGTGACAAGGCAGTATAAACGCGCTGGCACCAACGTGCAGCTTCCTTAGCGATTGTGTGACCTAGAGAATTAGACTCAAGTAGGGCCTATAAGGAATTGACCGCAAGTCCGCACGAGGTAAGTGTTTCATTTTATTGCTGATGTTTGCGTTTTCTAACATCATCAAATAGTTAGATCAAATAACTATGTTTAATTGAATTGTATTGAGGTTAGAGAAATGTAATAGCGTTCCGGTCATGTAAGCGATTAATTGTAAAATGCCAGTCATTGCCCGGAGAGAAATATAGCCGAAAAGACGGATTGAAGGTGAGGAAACTAAGCAGGCTCATCGCTGCTTATAAAAGCCACGCTAAGGGGATTCGATGCGTTAATTTACGTAAAGCCTGAAGTCAATCGGTACGAGCAAGCAATGGAAATTTGTGGAGCAGCGGAAGATCGATACTTCACTAAAGCTGCTGATGCATCGTGTGAATAATGCTACTTAAATAGTGGCTTGTAAAAAAGCCCTGCGTGTAGTTCACCTGATTGGTGTGTGTTTTCGATCTCTATATTAATACTTTCAGGCGGCACCATAAATTATGCATCTAATAAGCCCATTGGCTGATGGTGGCCAAGCAAAGGCAGCGTATCCAGCTCTAGAAGCCTTGCCTGGGTGTATTTGTGCCTTGTTCTCGCTAGCTTTTGTAGAGAACAAATATTGTGATGCAGTTTGTGTGACTTGTTTATTGTTGGCCGATTAGAACCCCTTTATGTTGGCTTCTGTTATTAGAAATTATTGAATTTTACTTATGCCAAATTGGTAAATAAGTAGTATTCAAAATACATTAGCTGATAAATTTAATCATTGATGCCTGTAAAAGCTATCGCTATCCCTCTCTCTTCAGAATAGTTATGCTATGGCCTTGATTAAAAACATGCTTACCATTGCGGGTGTAGGTTTGATAGTTGCAGTAGCAACATTCATGTTAGATGTTTATCAGGTTTATGATGAACGCAACCAGAAAGTGTCTGGTCGCTATACCGAAATCATTGTAGATGCATCGTTAAATATGCGAGAGAAATTCCCAGGGGTTAATAAAACAAAGTGGGATTCTGTATCTAGTACTGTACAAAACGTTCTGCAAAACCAACATAAGACAGATAATATTTCGATCAGGGTTTTTGGTGGAGATTGTAGGAAGAATGACACTAATACGAAATTACTTACGGAGTTTGGAAAATCAAATTTTAGTGAAATGATATACGAACTTAGTAAGGTGCAGCCAAGAGGAAAGGCATCATTAAAATCGGCAATAATCAATGCAACAGCAGATTTTAGTGAGTTGGAGCATCTAAACACAGTTACGAGAAGATTGATACTGGTTATTGGGTCTAATAAGTTTTGTATTGATCAACCAAGCTTTCTGGCAAAGCAGCTAAAGCAAAGGCTGGGTGAGGCTTATAAAATAGAAGCTATAGTGATCGGTTATAAGTTGAAGCAAAGTTCAAAGAAATACCTTAGTAGGTTTAAAGGTATCGTGTTCGATGATTTAATCTATGCAGATTCAGAAGGTCAGTTATTTCAAGAATTAGAAAAAGCGGTTGCTATTGATAATTCTTCGGAAGAGTTGAATAACAAAAAAGAAATAGATCTATCTGAGAAAAAATATTCAAGCACAAATGTTGATTCTTTAGTAGAGCAAGTGTCCGATCAAGATAAAATATCTGTTTATGAAAGCCATCCAGAGAACCGTTATCTTGCTCCGCTTAAAGAGGATGTGAAATTTAAAAAAAGTTGTGCGCTTAGCTATAAATCTGAGTCGGGCTCAGTAATTTCAGTGCTAAATTATGTTAATGCAAACACGGCTGTGCTTGATTTTAGCGATAATGGATGTTTTTTAGTTCACAGCATGAATCAACAGTCGCTTGAGTTCGCATTATTACCCGCGTTGTTGTCGATTGATGAGGGTAAGCTTGCATTCAACAGATCAAAGTCTAAGCCATCAAAGCATGAGTATTACTATTTTGGTAAGGGAACGTATAAAAATACTTTGAGAGTCGATATTGTGGCCATAGCGATCACGAATGGTAAGCATTTTAGCTCGGTTAATGACTTAAATTACGCACACTTAACGATCGAAAACCATAGTGTAAAAACCACTGTGAAGATAAAACAGTAAAGCGTTTAGAATGCCAAGCGGCAGTGCTGACCTTGATTGGCTGTATTTGTAAATATATCTCCCTCACCAAACGCTTCCCCAATCGCCCCTTTCTCCACACCTTCAAAGGCTCTAACCACCACTTTCCCTCGGTGCTCTTTAGCGATCATCTCAGCTAAGTAAGCAGCGATGTTTTCTACGGTACTAACGGTGGGAATGTTGAAAACTTGGCGGGTGGGTAGGGTGATGGAGAAGCCGCCTTGTTGGGCGATGTAGGCCAGGCGGGTGTGGCTGATGTGATTGTGGTCGAGTGTTTCAATGATATGGCTGTTCGTGGCGATGTAGCTGTCTTTCAGCAGTAGGGCCCATTGGGTTTCGAGTTGGGTTTGGCGTTGGCCGTCGATTTCGATTTCCAGGCGCGAGCGGTGGCCGTGGGCTATGCGTTGGCAGTGGCCTTGGTGTTGTTGTAAGCCGTGGGTGTAATGATAGTACGCGCCGTCGATCGCTTCGGTGCGGAGTTTGATGACGACATCGCTAATGTTGTTGGGTAGGCGCTGTTTGACTTTGCTTTGTAAGTGGCTGGCGATGGATTTGATATCAATACTTTCGCTATTCATCAACAACACCGCACTGTGGGGTGATTGATGACGAATGACTCCATCGTTAGCTAATGGAAACTCGATGGAAAGGGTTTTACCGTCGAAGGGAATCTTGCAGTCTTTCATGGCCATGGGCACCAGTAGGCGGTGATCTACTTCGGTATCGATGATGTGTTTGATCCGCTTTTTCACATGACCAAAATCAAACACCATGCCTTGTTCATCTAATGCGCCTGCTAATTCGATATCCACAATCCACGACTCACCCACCACGCCTCGATGATGATCCAGATAGGCGCAGTCGATAACGGTTAATTGATTAACGAAGAGTCGAGCCATACGTTGCGAATCGGTGTCGTGTTGACGGTGTTACAAAACACTAAGGGAAGTAGCGTGAATGCTTGCTAAGTCATGGCTGGTGATGCCTCAACCATGGCATCACCAGCGCTATAGAAGGCCAACTAGCTGGTGGCTTCGGGCATGGCTGAAGAATGATGCTCAACAATCTTCCATACCTGACCGTTCCAGCGGTACACAAAGGTAAAGCGGGCCTGTACTTTCGCGCCATCTTTAAAGGTAAAGGTGTACACGCCGG
>JAKSCJ010000244.1 GCA_022360675.1 Lysobacterales bacterium | reverse complement strand
TTGCTTATTTAGATTACCCAGGCAATCAAGGACGCGCGATCAAGGACGCGCGATCAAGGCCGATCGCAGGATGGACGCCACCCATGGCAGCGCTGGTACGCTCTAGAAAACGAAGACACATTGGCAAAGCCCAATTGCTCGGCAATAAAGCTTATGGATTCACCATTCATAATACGTTGACGCGCGGTGGCTAAACGTAGTCCTTGGTGATATCGCAAAGGTGGCAGGCCGTAAATGGCGGCGAACTGCCTCAGTAAATGGAATTTCGAAAGACAAGCCGCTTGGGCGATATCGTCTAAGGTGATGTCTTGATGTTGATGATCGAGAATAAAACCGCGTGCCGTTTCCAAACGAGAAATAATTTCACGTTTGGCTTGCTGGCGTTGGTGTGGCAACTCACGATTGGCTAGATGTAAATCGCCAATCAACTCGGCCAAAAGTGCCGAGAAGTGATCGTGCCCAGGCAACATTCCCGAAAGCGCGCAACGCTTAAATGCTCGTCCAAAACGCGACGCATTCACCGTCAAATTGGTCGACCATACAAGCGGATCGGCAGTGGCATCTACTCCACCTTCGATATCCTTAGCCAGCGCATCAGCCACCAGCTGTTCAAGCAATGCCGTGTCGAAATAAGCGCAAAAACCCCGAGTGCCCGCGCGAATGCTTAAATCCAACGTATCCGAAGCTGCCGCCAATAAAAAACGCCCCGGCACCACCGACGAACCACCCACAGCACCGCGATAACGCTCTTCGCCCTGCAACACCATCTTGACCGATACAAAACTCGAAGCCAGCCTGAAATGACCCACCACGCCTGAGGAATGCACCACATAAGGCTGGGTTGGCTTTTCGCCCATAAGATCGTTAGCGGAGGTGGCGGTGAGGAGTTTCATAGTGAGCGCAAGGTGGAGTTGACGATAAACCAGCGAAGGTTCTCAAATGGTATCGCTTTTCGTTAATTATCGATAGATGGTTGTGCGTTTACGCATCATATAGAATTTACAGCTAAACGATAGTTAATACTTGATGACACCCCCCCACATTAAGGATATTCATCATGTTGAGGATGCATTGTAGTCAAGTCAAAGTCAGCATCATTTTCGCCCTACTCTGTTTGCTGAACCCTCCGCTCGCAAGCGCTAAAGATTCCCCTATTTTTCTAGACCAAGGTAGCGAATGGACCGAAGAACGCCGCCAGCGCTACTACACCCAAGATCAAGGCTCGCAAATCATTCCGCTACGCTGGATTGTCGCGCTAGAGCACGATGGCAAACCGTTCATGGATCAGCATCTCAGTCGCTATGGTTACTTGGCTAATCCAAATAGCGAGTTCCCAAGCCTGCCCGTGGGCTTTACCGTGGCCAAGGGCGATTCAGGCCGAGTGCTAGGCATGACTTGTGCGGCTTGTCATACTCGCCAAATTATCGTCGACGGTAAACAGTATCGGGCCGACGGCGGCCCCGCCATTGTTGATTTTCAAAGCTTTTTGAGCGATCTAAAACAAGCGGTGGAGCATGTCATCGAAGACGACAATGCGTTTAACACCTTCGCGCAGCGCGTGTTGGGCCCTTCCCCTTCAGAGGGCGAAAAACAGCAGTTAAATAACGAGTTACAGCAATGGTTTCTGCCCTATAGCACCCTTATCGAGCGTTCTTTACCCACACCGGCCTGGGGGCCATCGCGCTTAGATGCGGTATCGATGATTTTTAATCGCCTGGCCGGTTTGGATTTAGGCGAACCGCCCACTTACTTAATTCCCGAAAACATCCAAGTGGCCAATGCGCCGGTGCGTTATCCGTTTTTATGGAATGCCGCGCGCCAAGATTTCACCCAATGGCCCGGCTTCGCCAGTAATGGCAACTTTATCTTTGGTTTATCGAGGAATCTTGGCGAAGTCTTTGGCGTGTTCGCCGATTTTCGCCCCATTCGCGACGACTCACGCATCCTGGGCATCAATTATCTGCACAAAAACTCAGCCAACTTTCACGGCTTAACCGAGCTGGAACAACTCATTTGGAAAATCGGCCCACCCCAATGGCCGTGGGCTATCGATCAAGACTTGGCGGAACAAGGCTACACCATCTTCTCGCGCCCCACCGCCCAAGGCGGCTGTGTGGAGTGTCATGGTATTAAACCCGGCCAATTCCGCAGTCTCACCCATCAAGATAAAATTTGGGCCACGCCCTTGCTGGATGTGGGCACCGACTCTTTGGAACACCATATTTTAGAGCGCACGGTAAAAACCGGCGTGCTGGAAGGTGCCAATATTCCCCTACTCAAAAGCCAAGGCTTAAAAGCCGAAGACACCGCCTTTAATGTGTTGGGTCTCGCTGTGATCGGCTCGATTCTGCAACACTACAACCCGCTCGATCATTGGGAAAACCATCTGGTGAGCGATATCGAAAACGAGCTAGGAATCAACCACAAGCTCAATAAACACCTGGCCAACGCCTTCCGTAAACCGGTTGAAGTAGTGCAGTTACAACAAGCAAACAGCAACAAAAGCGGACAAAAATACCCTTACGAATCCCGCGTACTCGAAGGCATCTGGGCCGCCGCCCCTTACCTACACAACGGCTCGGTACCCACCCTGGCCGAACTACTCAAACCCGCCGAGCAACGCATTAGCCAATTTAAAATCGGCCCTAATTACAATATCGAAAACATCGGCCTGGCCACCGAACAAACCCACTTCGACTACACCCTAAACACCACCGACTGCAGCAAACGAAACTCCGGCAACAGCCGCTGCGGCCACGAATTCGGCACCAACCTAAGCCCCGCTGAAAAAGACGCGCTTTTGGAATATTTGAAGACTTTGTAAAAATGGATTGACTGCCTCCCGGTGGCGGCATCGGGAGGTTTTCAGCGATCAACCAGAAGAATGATCAGTAGAGAAGAAAAAACAGCGAAGAACTCGCGCAGATAAGGAACTCGAAACACAGCCGATATTACACAGGCGTGTAATATTTCACTGATTTCCCACCACGGAAAATAAGCTAAGTCATTGATTAAATTGGCGCCCCCGAGACGATTCGAACGTCCGACCCTTCGCTTAGGAGTGGGGCGCGCCATTCATAACCTATTGATTTTAATAAAGTTAATGGTCATCAAAAAATTTGGTGACCAGTTGGTGAACTGATCACCCTGAATATGGCGTCCCCGACAGGAATCGAAC
>JAKSCJ010000055.1 GCA_022360675.1 Lysobacterales bacterium | reverse complement strand
CTTATTCTTGCCGGGCTTATTGCTCATGAATAGCAAGAAGAAAGACCAAGCCAAATTACAAAATACCGCTGCTGCGGGCATCTAATCGAGCCCCAAGCGTCTCAATATGACATTCAGTGCGGTGCACTTCTCTACAAGTGCGCCGTGGATCCTCGGAGAAAACATCATGGCTATTCACTCTAAATCATTAATTAATATAGGCTTAAGTGCCGCACTCGCCTTCAGCGCGATGGGATTACAAGCACAAGATAGCAATAGCGAAGGTAATAAAGGATTCGAAATTGCCGCACGTTCCGATCGTTCGGATCGCGGCTTTGGCGATAGCGATGTACGCTTAAAAATGGTGCTACGAAACGCCAACGGCGATGAAAGCAGCCGCAGTTTGCGCATTACCACCCTAGAAATTCCCGACGAGAGCGAGGGCGATAAAAGCCTGGTGTTCTTCGATTCTCCCAAAGATATCGAAGGGACGGCTTTGCTGTCGTACGCGAAAATTCTAGAGCCCGACGATCAATGGTTGTACCTACCCGCCTTAAAACGCGTCAAGCGTATTTCCTCAGCCAATAAATCTGGGCCTTTTGTTGGTTCCGAGTTTGCTTTCGAGGATTTCACCTCATTGGAATTAAATAAGTACACCTACGAATACATGGATGAAGCGCCCTGCGGCGAGTTTACCTGCGATCGCGTTGTGCGCTTTCCGCGTTACGAAAACTCAGGCTATACCAAGCAAGTAGCCTGGGTTGATCAGTCGATATATCAAATTCGTCAGGTGGATTTTTACGACCGCCGTGGTGATCTGCTGAAAACCTTGCACCAAGACGATTATCGCGAATATGACGGTGGCGTTTGGCGTGCGCATACCTTACGTATGGAAAATCACCAAACCAATAAAAGTACCGACTTAATCTACTCCGACTACGCTTTTAAAACCGGATTAGATGACGGCGATTTCGTGAAAGGCCGCCTGAGCCGCCTGCGTTAATTCCCATGTTCGATCAACAATATTCAGGCCGGCCTCGTCGCCGG
>JAKSCJ010000130.1 GCA_022360675.1 Lysobacterales bacterium | reverse complement strand
CTAACCGCGCCGGGTGCCGGCCCACGAATTCCGGGCAAATTACGCACCGCAGGCTGTGCCGCTGAGCTTTGCAGCGCCGAGCGTCCGCCACGGCTGTTTGCTGGCGCAGAGGCAATGCCAGCACCAGCGGTTGTTGTTGCTTGTTGAGCACCAGGCAAACGTAAGGTTTCACGTTTACCATTGCGTAATAAAATGACTTGATCGGACTGTACCGATACCACTTCAGCACCGCCGGGCACTTGATCGCCCCGGCGATATACATCTTCCTTGCCTTGGGCATCGGCGATCATGGCATAGCCCTCGTGGACCTCCGCACCGTTTTCGGTTTTCGGCGGTAGTTCATCGTCTCGGGTGGCCACAATACCGCGCAGCGTTAATTGCAGCGGGGTATCGGGTAATTGAGCGAACGCACTGAGATCGAAGCCCTGCACGGCCTCACCGAATAAATGCCATTGCGCCAATCCTTGAGTTGGCGCAGTTGTGGAGCTACGCCATTCCGGCAGGGGCGGCAATACGGCACGTGGCACGCTGGGGCCCGACATGGCCAACAACATAATGCGTGCCAACTGCCAAACCAGCAACACCAATAATACGTAAACCAAACCACGGGCCATGCGCATACGGGTTTTCGTATTGAGCATGACTGCCGGAGTCCAATTTTGGGCTAATGATGTCATCCGTATCCGTATCTTATTACCTGCAAGCCTTTGGGCTATTGTAGCGAGAATCAGGCATTTGAGGGCGCTTTAAATGTAGCAAATTTAAAGCAATGCCTCATTTTGGCTCAATTTATCACTGATTTTCGTTCGGTTTTCCTGAATTTTGCGGCGTTTGTTGCCCTGATTGCTCACCATCACCACTTCTACGGCGGCGGCGTCGACGCTTAGGCCGCCCATCATTATTACCTGAACCCTCTTTACGCGGCCCCGAGCGGCGGCGTTGCTGCGGTGTCCGCTGACTAGGAACAGGGCGTTCCAGCTCTGGTAAATCGCCACTGGGAACACTTTCCATGGCCAAACGTTGCCCGGTATAGGCTTCGATATCGGGCAGATGAAAGGCGTAATTCTCGCAGGCAAAACTCACCGCCACGCCGCTAGCACCCAAGCGCGCCGTACGGCCAATACGGTGCACATAATCGGCGGCATCTTGAGGTAAATCGTAATTAAATACATGGCTCACATCAGGAATGTGTAAGCCGCGCGCTGCCACATCGGTGGCAATCAGCACGCTTAATTCACCCTGATGAAAGCGCTGCAACAGGCGTAAGCGTTTTTTCTGCGGCACACTGCCCGATAACACCGCCACCTGAAAACCATTGGCATTGAGTGTATCGGCCACCAAGTTCGCCGCACCGCGAGTGTTCACAAAGACAATGCTGCGCCAGTCCTCACCGCTACGTAATAAATGTACCAGCAATGGGAGTTTTTCTTCGTTACTTGGATAGTAAACGCTTTCAACCACGTTATCGGCGGTAACCTGATCGGTTTCCACCTTGACCAGCTCGGGGTTGTTCATATGCTCGTAGGCCAATTCCATCACCCGGTAACCTAAGGTGGCAGAAAATAGCAAACACTGGCGGTGCTCTAGGCTGGGCAGCTTACGCAGCAAATAACGGATATCTTTAATGAAACCTAAATCGAACATGCGATCGGCTTCATCCAAAACCGCCACCTCAATTTGGCGCAAGTTAAAGATACGTTGTTTGAAATAGTCGATTAAACGGCCCGGAGTACCGATGATGATATCGACACCATCGGCCAATTGACGGCGTTGTTTTTCGTAGTCAACACCACCGTAAACCAAGCACACCTTCAAGCCAGTATCTTTGATGAGCGCCTCAGCATCACGGAAAATTTGAACGGCTAGCTCACGGGTGGGTGCCAGCACAATACCGCGCGGCTGACGCGGTGTAGCATCATCACCACGCTGCCCGTCGATCTGCTCATTTTGGCGCAGCAGACGATCGAGCATCACTAGCAAAAAGGCGGCGGTTTTACCCGTTCCGGTTTGCGCTTGACCGGCAACATCTTGACCGTTTAAAGCCAAAGGAAGGGATTGAGCCTGAATTAAAGTGCAATGGGAAAACCCGATAGCTTGTAAATTATTTTGCAGCAGCGGATGTAAAGGAAGGTCACTAAATCGCTGTTCACTTAATGGCGTGCTGCCACCTGTAGAGCCCGCATTCACCGGCGCGTCATTCTCCAAAATTGATGATCCTTTAATTAATACCGACGCCTAACGGGTCGGTGGACAGGGCGGGAAAAATCGCCCGTGCGTTATTTACAAGACTACCACTAATCCCACAACACTATGAATAAGGACTGTAAAATCAGTAAAATCGGCGCCAGCGCTCGTTGCTGGCGGTGTTAGCAAGATATCAAGCACCACAATACGTGGCGATAACAGCGCTCACATACATTATATATATGGTTTCCAGTCAAGCAGGCAAGCGATGAAAGCAAGCATTCACAATATCGGCGACGATAACTTCGAAACTGAGGTCTTAGAATCGCCCTATACCATCTTGGTCGATTTTTGGGCTGAGTGGTGTGCACCCTGCAAAATGATCGAACCACAGCTACAAGAGCTGGCCAACGAGTACGAAGCGCATTTACGCATCATGAAAGTCAATATTGACCACCATCCCGATATCGCCCAGCAATTTAATATTCAAGGCATTCCTTGTTTATTGTTATTCCAAGACGGCCAAGTGCAAGGCACCCGCTTAGGCGCTTTAAACAAGGCTCAGCTTAAAGCTTTTATTGAAGAAACCTTGTAACCCCAATCAGCCGAGTTAAGCGGGATCCACCGAGCAATCATGCCTTCAGACACAAACCGTTGGCTAGCAAAACTGCCAGTTAACAAAGCACTGTTTAGTTTGTTCATCGGGCAATACGGTGATGAATCTAAGCCAACCAAGACTAGCGAGCGTGCTTAATTCTTAGCCAGAATGTTTATGCTTCATTCGGCTGTCTCAAGCGCGGTCAAGTACATCACCGGTCAGATAAGCTTTCGTCATATGCAGCCCCGATTAACACGCATTTAAGCGAATTCGTGAATAATGGTTTGCATTGACAGCGCATTCCCCATTCTTACTGGGCACTAGGCTATGGACTGCTGGTGAGAGACGTGCTAATGTTGCTGTCCTTAGGGCACTTCTCCCTCGCCCTTATTTAATCAGTCGCCGTTCATCTTCCTTCCAGTCGCACTTTTTGCTCAGCGGCTCCGAGGCTATGCGGTTCTAGCGAGTAACTGATACGTACCCTGTTTTTCTTTAAGATTACGAACCATCCAGCCGGCCTGTGCCCGGCCCTAACGCGAT
>JAKSCJ010000461.1 GCA_022360675.1 Lysobacterales bacterium | reverse complement strand
TGAAAATGGTGAATTCCGTTTCCCTGGCTTGTTTGTTGAGGGAGAAATCTATGATGTTGTAGTGGCTGAAGATGGTTTCCCAGTCAATCCACGTCAAGATTGCAGCGTACGTAATGGTAGTGGTGTACTCGATGTGAATACCGTAGGAAGCATTTTAGTTGAGTGTACCCTGCGCACTTTATCGATTAACCGTAACCTAAACACCGTTAATCAGGCCCAAGTGAATGTGCCTGTCCAATTAGCTCCCGAGGGTGTGTCCTTAAGTGGTGTGGAGTTTACCTTAGATTACGACGCGACCTGTTTAAACCCCGACCCTGATGGTGATGGGGTATTAAACAATGTCGACTTCGATGTCAGTACCGATTTTACCTCTTCGATCAGTTTTGATCCTACGCAAGTCGATGGTGAAATCGATGTGGTTATCGCCGATTTATCCTTGCCGTTTAGCGCTCTTAATACTGGGGATATTGTCACGATTGGCTTCAGCGTCGATTGCCCCGATTCACAAGATGTTCCTTTGCATGAAACCGATATCGCATTCAGCGCCAGCAACCCGCCCAGTTTCTCAAACTTGGTTGGTGACGATGTGGAAGGCAGCCATGAAGATGGTACTGCACGTGTTTGGGCAGGTATTACCGGAGACTGCAATGCTTCTGGCGGAAGCCAATTAACTGTTTCTGATTTAAGCCGATTAGTCTTAGAAATTGCCGATGGCGATGGCACCAATTTTATTGATGCTCCGGAATCCAGCAATTTTGGTAGCCCACAAGGTTGTGATGCTAATGGCAATGAAATGATTAATGTGGCAGACCTTACTTGCTTGACTCGTTTGTTGGGTAATGACGTTTGCGAGGCCGTTCGTGTAGGCACCTCTGCAATTCCTGAACTCAATATCAGCACGCAAACTGAGGTGGATATCTTGTGGATACAGGCGCGTATGGAGCAAAAAGGTAATGCCGTTGGCGGTGTTTCTTATTCTCTTGATCTCAATGATTTTGCTTTAAATACCCGCGCCATCGATTTTGATAACAACGGTATCCCTGATCGCATTCGCTTTAATCAAGATTTACAAAGCGCACCCAACGTATTTTGGCGTGAAGCAGAAAACCGCTTAGATATTTTTATTGCTAACGTAGATGCGAGCAATGGCGGCGGTGCTAGCGCCGTTCAACTTTTACCCGATGGAGTATTAGTTGAAATTGGTGTGCCAATAGTGAATGGCGATATCGAAACATTTGACATCTCACAAGATATTCCTGCTGTATTTTCCGATATTGGTGGTATGGAAGTGCAAGGGGTATTGAGTGTAGGCGATATCATTTTCTCGGATACCTTTGAATAGTTTGCTCTCTCGTGTCTCTCCATTAAGCCTTACCACTGTGTAAGGCTTTTTTTTATTTTAAGAATCAATTTAGTGCTTTTGAATATATTGCGTCAGAAGTACATGCCATGTTGATTTAGGTTGTGTAAGGAAACAACAACGCATGCGTATCAAAACAATAACCAGCAGTCTATTCCTTTTACTGCTTTGCAGCACCACGATTCAAGCAGATGCACTCGAAACTCGGGTTACTGAACAAATGATTACTGCTAATGAGTGGCAATCTGTTCAACAACAAATAATTAATGGAGGAAACTTCTTAGATGACGCGCAGAGAAATGAAGAAGAAAAAGGAGATGATGGATCAATAATTCCAGATCGCACTGTGCTGTCAGGAACCTTTGGATTAACCGATTACATTAAACCGTTTAATACCGATACAGGCGACCAATTTGGTTTTGATATGGCACTTAGTGGAAACCTGATGGTGGTTGGTGCGCGTTTTGAAGATAGTAATGGTTTAGGCCCAGATGGTAGCCCTCTTAGTAATAATCTCATCAACTCCGGCGCTGCCTATGTATTTAGGCGTGGCTCAGGTGGATGGCAGCAAGAGGCTTATTTAAAAGCATCGAATGCGGGTGCTAACGATGAGTTTGGACGTGGTTTAGCAGTTGAAGGCGATCTCATTGTCATCGGTGCCAGAGAAGAAGACAGCAGTACAACTGGAATTAATTCCATACCCAATAATTCTGCACCTGGCTCAGGAGCTGCTTATGTCTTTGAGCGAATTGATGGTGTGTGGCAGGAAACAGCGTATTTAAAAGCATCAAATACAGGATCGAGTGATCGCTTTGGTAGCTCCATTGATATTGAAGATAGAACCATCGTTGTGGGTGCACAGGGGGAAGCTAGTAGTACGGATGGTATTAATCCGGGTACGAATAATTCTTCTCCTTCGGCAGGTGCGGTATATGTTTTCACAGAAGTAGACGGTGAATGGCAACAACAAGCTTTTATTAAAGCTTCTAACTCAGACGCATCAGACCACTTTGGTGCAGATGTTAGTTTATCTGGTGATACCTTAATTGTGGGCTCAAGGTTTGAAGACAGTGGGTCTGTGTCAATTAACGGATCACAAAGTAACTCAGGGGGGCGACTTGATCGTGAAATTGGTGCGGCATATGTGTTTGTGCGTGAAGGCGAGGCTTGGATTCAGCAGGCATATCTAAAAGCTCCTAATTCAGCTTTAAATGATCGCTTTGGTAATTCAGTAGCTGTATTCGGAGACGTAGCCGTGGTGGGTGCTCAAACGGAAGAGAGCGCAAGCACTGGTGTGAATGGAAACTTGTTTAACGATAGTGCTCCCGATTCAGGCGCAGCTTACGTGTTCCGCCGTAATCGGTCAGGAGTTTGGCGCTTTGTCTCTTACTTGAAAGCACCAAATACCGGTATCGGCGATGAGTATGGATTTAGCGTTGATATCTCAAATAGTTTCATCGTCGTCAGTGCACAATT
>JAKSCJ010000425.1 GCA_022360675.1 Lysobacterales bacterium | reverse complement strand
TGGATGGTGTAGGTGTTGAAGAGCGGCAACTTCCTAATTACGACTTGGCCGAAGAAGGCTTGCTTGTTCCTGAGTCAACGGTGGGCGGGCTTCATTTTAATGGCTTAGGCCACCATGATCGCTCGACCTACGAAATGCGCGTAGTTGAGTTTTCTTATAATGAATTAAGTGATGATTATTCATTTAAGCTGAATACCCCTAGTACTCCCGTTATTGCTTCGAAAACGAGTAAAGTCGTCGATATTAACGGCGACGGCATTATAGATATTGTCACGCTGTTCGGTTGCTCAGAGGCAATTCCTGGCCGAGCCACAACAACTAACTCAGCAACTGGTACCAGGTGTTTTAACAGCACTGATTCTGATGCTATGGTCGGTGTGGTTGATGTTCATCCCACCTTATTGGCTGGCTATCCCAACTTACCTAGCCTGACAGACGATTTCCACTGTAATTATGGGCCAGGAACAGGGGGAATCAACTGCGGACCAAATCACGTTAATTCCAAGCGCGGCTACTACATCACCAGCTTGCAACAAGCTAAAGATGAAGTGCTCGACTTACTGAAATCTGTCGAAGATGGTTTTGGAAATACATCACGCTGGCATTACGCGCCTTTATCTTCATCAGTCGATCGCCCAGAAACCGATATTCCGTTGTATTCAGTGCCCAATCGGGATTTAGGAATCGATTACTTGCAAAATGGCGAGCTTGATCATTTCTACTTCACCTCGAGTATGTACGTGGTGTCGGCTTTCGATCAGTTTAACGGCTTGTGGGAAACCAGCGGCAGTCCGCCTGAGCCCTTATTTAATACAACGTATTACGGCTACGAAGAAGCGGTATTTAATAATCAAGGTCGTGGCTTTCAGGGCTTCCGCAAGGTGCTTAGCGAACAAGTGATCACTAACCCGAGTGATCAAGATGACGATAGCCAGAATAACCTACGTAGCGTTTCCATTTTCCATCAGATCTTCCCGCTGGCCGGGCAAATTGAAGCAACTTACACACAAGCCGCTTCGATCATCTACGATCCGATGCAAGATCGCGAAACGAGTGGTGTGAATGCGGGGCAGTTTAAAAAACCTGCCAATGTATTGAGCTTTACCGAAACCGAGTTTGCTTGTTTAGATACTAACGCTGCGCCACAAAATGACTGTGGCTTGGGTTCAGGAAGTGGCAATAGTGTTCAAGCGGGCAGTGGCTTTTATCAACCGGTCATGTTGTCTAGCACTTCGCGCCAATATGAGCCAAATGCTAGTTATGCCAACTATGCTGAAACCACGGCAACAATGGTGTACGACCGCTATGGCAATGTGACTGAACAAACGACACAGCTCAATAATGTTAGTGCAGAGGGTGTGTTTACGCATACCCAAACCGTAGACAATAGCTATACCAATGATGCATCGCCAGGGAGTTGGTGGCTGGGCCGTTTAGATCATTCGGTCACCACGGGTGATGTTACTTACGATAACGGCTTTACCGTACCGTCGGCGCTACCCAATGGCACCAGCGCCACCACCGACGACAAAATTGTCACCCAGCTCTTGCAATACAACGCGCAACGACGCCCTAACTGTATGTATGTAGTTGAAGGCGAACAAAGTAATACCGCGTTAGCTTGTAATGATAACGAAGCAATCACCGCGTTTGGCAATCTACAGGTGAGTCGTACGCTAACGGATTACGATAACTATGGTAATCCAAGGCAAATTACGGTCGATGCCAATGATCTTGAAGCGCCACGGGTAACCAGCAGTAGTTACACTAGTGATGGCTATTTCCCCGCCGCCGTAAATAACGCCTTAGGTCATACGGTCACCACAATCATTGAGCCACGTGAAGGCCAGCCAACTCAGGTCATGGATGCCAATGATTTAATCACGCGTATGGAATACGATCACTTCGGACGTGAGATTCGCCGTTGGTATCCCTATAGCAGTGCAACGCCTTACGCCAGTGTGGGTGCGCACTATGCACCGCGTAGCCAAGTGGCTTATCAATCGGGCGCTGCGTGTGGTGTGAACCTGCCACCCAGCATGACGTACTGTGTCTGGACCGTGGCCGATGGTGCGCCCATGGTGTGGGAAGCCTATGATTCCTTAAACCGTGTAATCGAAACCCGCACCCAAGGCTTTAAAGGTAGCTCAGGCTCGCAGAACTGGATTTACAATTCCGTGGTGTACAACGGCCGTGGCCAAACCATTGCCGAAAGTGTTCCGGAATACACATTAAACGCTACGCATCCTTTGACTTATCGCTACGATGTGTTGGGCCGTCAGGTCTTTAAACAAG
>JAKSCJ010000104.1 GCA_022360675.1 Lysobacterales bacterium | reverse complement strand
GGGTTAACAACTCACAATATGACCAGTCATGCTTACGACTGGCACGCACACTGCTGTCACCCAAACCACGCCACTCATGGATCGCCACCGCAATGCCCTGGCCCGCTAAAGCCATGGCAAATTGCTCATTCGGACGTATACCCACACCTAAAGCGGGCAGCCAAAAGACTGCGGCACGAATCTCTTCATCTGGAACAATTAGACGAAGACTTCCGGTTACGCCATCAGCGGAATGGATGCTGAAATTTTGTCTCTCCGGCATGTTGATCTCAAGACAGCCCGAATGCCAAGCGCAAAGATTAACTGCTCCCGCATTTCAATGCGAGCCCTGGGTCAAAAGAATACCCTGGCCGCATCAAAGCCAAGCCTAAAAATTGCGACTAAATGTATAATTTCTATGCTTTTTTATAACTTTCAGTTTATTCGTGTCGGCCACACGCCAATCACACCTTGAGTTATTTTCCTGCGCACATAGAACCCTGTATTCAGCATCGCTCCGCTCACCCCAAGTGAGGCGGGTGATCGCCGGATGAACTCAAGCGGCCATTACCGCCACCCGAGCCACACCGAGTTTTAAAAATCTTTATTATCACTGAAGATGCCCAAACGGGAATTATACGCTGCCTGCACGCCAGGAGAAGGCAAAAATTATGCTTCAGGCCGAATGATTAACCTTTTCTGCTGTGCGATACACCTTAGGACGCGCCATTAGCGGTAATTCTTGCCAATCTTTTGCCTCGATGCAGCTGCGATAACCATGCCAAGTGGCATAAGCCAACCACGGAACGGCCACCATCAGGCCCACACCTGCAAACAGCATGCCAGCCATCATGATACTCACGATGCAGGCAATCCATACCAGCATGGCCAATTTATTTTTTAATACCGCATTCACGCTGGTGATCACCGCTGTGATCATGTCGCAATCACGATCGGCGATCATAGGTAGCGAAAAAGCCGATGCGGCAAAGCTCACCAGAGCAAAAATCGAACCCACAGCCGAACCCACGCCTAAAAAGAGCAGCAACGCCTCCCAACCCGAGCCTTCTTCGGTGGGCATAAAAATATGCACCATCGAACCCGCACGAGCCCACACTAAGAATATGATTAATAAGACCAAGGCGTATACCATACTTTGGCCTAAGCCTCGCTTCATCTCGCGCCAGGTACGACGCAATAATGGGCGGCGCTCTTTCGCCAAATGCCGACTTACCGAGTACAAACCCAAAGCTAATAAAGGTGCAATAAAGATAAATCCAGACAAAGCCGATAACAGCAGCACATAGCTCCCCAAATACCATGCTAATGCCGATACCGCCCAGCTCACTAAAACGACCACCGAGCCATACAAAAAACTGATTCTCGGAGCGGCTTTTAGGTCACACCAACCCGCTTTTAACCACGCCAATGGTGCCGTGGTTTGAATACGGCTACATGGCGCAAGCATTGGTTTTATGACTTCTTCCGTTTGACTATCCCCAGTCGCAGTGTCGAGACCCGACACCGTTTGCTTCCCATTCATAACAACACTACCCCCTTAGTTGCACTCTGACCTCGCTGTCAGAGCAGTCCTCCCTTTGCAAATACCCTGCCCCGTTCAATAGCGGAGCAACTCAGTCCCATAGCCTGCATTGTGTGCTGAATGCATGACCATGAAATTGATTGGTATCAGTTAAGATCGGCCTGCGGTGGGTGGGTTTAAGACAAGGTCATGGCACGCCATTGCGCGCGCTCAGCGACTGATTTGTCCCGGTTTTTATGCCAAGGGTAAGTCACCGAAAGTTATCAAGTTTCGACAACTTTTTATCGCATCTAATGGAAACTTATCACAATTTCTTGCCCAGTATTACTATGATATAGGCTAAGAAATGGCACAAGCATCACGGGGAACCACTACATGCCAGCAGAAAAATCCGCGCTCAGGGACGTCGCCTTGGCTTGCTTTGCAGTACTAGCCAGCACCACCGCCATGGCGCAACAGAGCGCGCCGTTTAAGGATTTCGAGCAGTTTTTCCAAGCCGCCGCCGTAGAGGATAAAATTCCGGGCGCCGCTTACGCCATTGTGAATCACTCAGGTATCTTGCAAACCGGCAGCTATGGCTATGCTTTATCTGGCCAACGCCAACCGGTGGACGAAAATACCGTGTTTCGGGTGGCCTCGGTATCGAAAACCTTCGCCTCCACCTTAGCCGCCTTACTGGTAGCCGAGGGCAAACTGAGCTGGAGCGAGCCAGTTACCCGCTACGCCCCCAGTTTTCGCATTAACGGCCAAACTCAGAATATTCATTTAGAACATGTCTTAGGACAAAGCACCGGTTTACCCGCCTACGCTTACGACAACTTCATTGAAGAAGGTTTTGATTTACCTGATATTTTAAAAAAATTCAGCGACTTAAAACCCATCTGTCGGCCCGGCCAGTGCTATACCTACCAAAACAGCGCCTTTAGCCTCATTCAACCAGCACTGGAAAACGCCACCCGCCATCGTTACGACGAGCTCATGGAATCGCGTATTTTCCAACCATTAATGATGGAGCATGCCTCGGTGGGCTACGACAACTTTCTGGCTGAAGAACAACATGCCCAACCCCATGTGCGCCGACGCGGGCGCTGGACCGGTGTTGAGGTGCAACCCAATTATTACCGCGTGGCGCCCGCTGCGGGCATCAACGCCAGTGTGGACGATCTAGCCAAATGGCTCATGGCCCATTTAGGCGCGCGCCCCGATGTACTGCCGCAAACGGTTTTAGACGATGTCACCAGGCCTCGTGTACGCACCAAGCGCGATTTAAAACGCAAGCACTGGCGCGATCACATCAGCGATGCCCACTATGCTTTGGGTTGGCGGGTGTATCAGTTTGGTGATGCTGAGCTGATTTACCATGGTGGCTGGGTGGCAGGCTTTCGCACCGACATCGCCTACTCCAAGGAACACGATATCGGCATCGCCATTGTGATGAATGCTGAAGGCGGCACCGTCACCGAGTTAAGCACCTTCTTCTGGGAGGATTTTTTCAAGAACCAGCAGCAAGTCACTCAGATCGACCTGACTCAGCCAACCCGCTCTGGTAGCACTAACACATCAACAAAAGCCGCTCGCTGAGCGGCTGTTGCCTTCTCCAAATTCATGTGGCCAGCTGATACCGACTTATAAATAACTCAGCCACCAATACGAATAACGTTTACGAATTCCCGCAAACCAGCGGCACGGCCAATACAACACCAAAATAGTGCCCGCCCAAACGGCATAGCAAAGCAACAAGCTGGGGACGTAATCGGCTGGCCAAGTCTCGGGTGGAGATAAGCCCACCACCTTTTGTCCATAACGCCAGTTTTCGTAAATCAAAGCCGTTAAGTGAATCAACGGAATATGCAGAATATAAAAGAAAAACGGCACCTTACCGAACAACATCAATTGGTCGGCAAGCCAGCCTCGCCAGTTTTCGACCAGAGCCAGCAGCACACAGGAAGGCCCCAGCGTCATCAATAAATAATGCAGCGAGGGCGGATATTTTTCGGTATTCAACAGCGCCATTAACGACCACAAGCCACCGCGCGCATCGCTGGCCCAAAGCGTTGGATTACCGTAAAGATTAAAACCGCGCAGCACGGCAAAAGCCACCACCATCAATAACCCCATCAGCAGAAGCTTGTTACTGCGCTCGGCCAAAGGCTTAGCAAACCACGGCCCCAACGCATAACCCAAAGCCATCACGCCAAACCAAGGCAGAATGGGATAGCCAAAGAACAAGCCGTAAATGCCCGCCACCGGCCAGGAGTAAAAGCCCGATTGATGCCAAAACAACCACAGCCATTGGGGCACGCCGACGCTCTCGGCATTCAAACCATCCAGAGCGTTATGCCCCAAGACCGCTGCCAGACCAATGCTAATAATCAGCCAACGCGGCAAGTAAATCAGGCCCGCCAAAATAATCATCGACCAACCCAAGACCCAGATCACCTGTAAGATCGCGGCACCATAACCAAACTGCCAGCTAAAATTCACCAGCGTTAGTTCGACAATAATCAGCCACAATCCACGACTCAGCAAAAATTGCGCCAGCTCGCCCTTGCTTGCGCCTCGCTTTAAGGCATACAAATACGCACTAGTGCCCGAGAGCAACACAAAGACTGGCGCACAAAAATGGGTAATCCAGCGGGTAAAGAAAAACCCCGCCGTGCTTTGGCTTAGATCTTCGGGAGAAAAAGGGGTAATAGCCCAGAAATCACGTACGTGATCTAAGGCCATGATGACAATGACCAAGCCCCGCAGTAAATCGATGGAGCGAATGCGTTGGTTTACGGAATCACGCGGTGAGCGTGTCGGTAAGGCATCCGTGGACATCAAGTCCTCCGTAGTCGGCAGGCTTAGTGTCAGCCCGTCTTCGGAACGCCACTAAGTAATAGAAAACGCAGGCTTCCTTGTATGCGCGAAAATACCGCCGCACTTAGCCCATGCGGCGGCGCATCTTCCACACAGCCAACAACAGTAAAGACAGCATCAAAAATACGTAACCCACCAAGCTCAACACCGGCACCGGCGCAGGGCCACCCACGCGCAGCGTGGTTTCAAAACCGGGCGTTAAGCCTGCGGTGGTTTCGGGGAAAGGTTCATCGGCAAAAATCGTGTATACCGCCAGATTAAACTCACCTTGGCCAAAAGCACCTAAAAAATAATCTTGCGGAATGGCTGGCGGTGGAACGCCACAGGGCGTGCCGAGAAAACTCAGAAACACATCGATCTGCTGGCCATTCACGCGCACTTCTTGGGTGAGGCCGTCGACATTCTCTTGGCTGATGAAGCAACCACCCAGGGCGAAGACTAAAGTAACGTCTTGGCCCGCCACGGGCTGTGCGGGAATCAAAGCAGGAAAATCAGGGCTTGTTTGCGCTTGCACTTGAGCGCTGGCAAAGCAACAAAATAGAGCAAACCACAATGTACGCATACTTAAAATCCCCTGGCAGCAAAGGTAAGGAGTACCGGCGTCGCACCATCCTTGTGGACATCCGCTTACCGCTTTAGTATTGAGTCAACACCAAAACGGTAAGCGCTTTCATTGATCCTCAATGCGATCTAAACCATCACATATTACGACGGTATTCGCCACCCACTTCGTATAAAGCGTGGCTAATTTGGCCTAAAGAGCAGGTTTTCACCGCTTCGATCAGCTGAGCGAAGGTATTACCCCGCTGGCGTGCAGTGTTTTGCAACTCAGCCAAACGCGCAGCGCCTAAGTCTGTGTAGCGATCACGATAAGCACTCACAGCGCTTACCTGGTCTTGTTTTTCCGATTCGGTGGAACGCATCAGCTCGATTTCGCCGGTGGATTCTTCTTCGCCTTCTTTGGGTAAGAAGGTATTCACACCAATCAACGGCAAGCGCCCATCGTGTTTTTGGTGCTCGTAGTACATGGATTCTTCTTGAATCTTACCGCGCTGGTACATGCTATCCATGGCGCCCAGCACACCGCCGCGCTCGCTAATGCGCTCGAACTCTTGGAATACCGCTTCTTCCACCAAATCGGTTAAGTGGTCGATGGCGAAACTGCCCTGCCAGGGGTTTTCGCAGTAGTTCAAACCCAGCTCTTTATTAATGATGAGCTGAATCGCCACCGCGCGGCGCACCGATTCTTCGGTGGGCGTGGTGATGGCTTCATCGTAAGCATTGGTGTGCAGACTGTTGCAGTTATCGAAAATCGCGTACAGCGCTTGCAGCGTGGTGCGGATATCGTTGAACTGAATTTCTTGGGCGTGCAGCGAGCGGCCGGAAGTTTGGATGTGATACTTCAACATCTGCGAGCGGGCATTAGCGCCGTAACGCTCGCGCATGGCGCGGGCCCAAATACGGCGTGCGACGCGGCCAATCACTGCGTATTCAGGATCCATGCCATTGGAGAAGAAGAAGCTTAAGTTGGGCGCGAAATCGTTGATATCCATACCGCGCGCCAGGTAGTACTCCACAATGGTGAAGCCATTGGCTAAGGTAAAGGCCAGCTGGCTGATGGGGTTCGCACCGGCTTCGGCGATGTGATAACCACTGATAGACACACTGTAGAAGTTGCGCACTTTATTAGAAATTAAGTACTGCTGAATATAGCCCATCATGTGCAGCGCAAACTCAGTGGAGAAGAT
>JAKSCJ010000263.1 GCA_022360675.1 Lysobacterales bacterium | reverse complement strand
ATCCACGCGCCCGTGGTGGGCGCGACTCGCTGATCTCGCGTCTGTAGAGCTTGGTTCGCCGGTTTCAATCCACGCGCCCGTGGTGGGCGCGACGCAGCGCTTAATCACCAAAGTATCGAAGTCCTCATTGTTTCAATCCACGCGCCCGTGGTGGGCGCGACTACCGCAGTTACCGGAGCCGCGCTTAACGGTATCGTTTCAATCCACGCGCCCGTGGTGGGCGCGACACGGTGTTTACCTATCGCCCGGTGAATATGTGGATGTTTCAATCCACGCGCCCGTGGTGGGCGCGACTCCATAGCGCTTCGACTTCGTTACCACGGGCCTGTGTTTCAATCCACGCGCCCGTGGTGGGCGCGACGGCTCGCAAATCATGGCGCGATGGGTGGGCCTTTTGGTTTCAATCCACGCGCCCGTGGTGGGCGCGACAGGAGATTGATTTCCGCGTATTGTTTGATGCATCGGTTTCAATCCACGCGCCCGTGGTGGGCGCGACTCTAGTGATGGGCTTCTGGTTCGTTCCTGGACGGGTTTCAATCCACGCGCCCGTGGTGGGCGCGACGGTCACATTCTATTTTCTTGATTTTTAAAGAGCAATGGCGCGTGTAGCGCTAACCGCTTATTTCAAGCGGACGGTTGGGAAGCCTTATCTGGAGTAATGATTTAATAGCTTTAAATACAAAGCCTTGCGATTGCGCTAACCGCTTAGGTTTTTATGAGAACAAAGGGTTAGCGATGAAGCATTGGATTTAAATAATCAAATCATCGTGCAGCGGATCAAGCACTGGCTTTGCGCCGATATGTTCAACTTTTTGGCGTCCTTTCTTACCAAGAAAGTAAAATCGTAAACTGTCACGTTCTTCATCCATGCTCGCTGTTAGTTTGGCTTTTAAATCAACAAATTCGGCGGGACTTACTTCGCATTCAAATACTGAATTTTGCACACGCATGCCATAATCCAAGCAATGTTTAGCGATATGACGCAATCGTTTTTCGCCACCGCTAGAAACCACATTTACATCGTAAGTTACCAGTACTAGCATGTTATTTCATCACATAAGGAGGGTAATATTCGAGATCACCACGAAGATGCCGCGCAATTAGTAAAGCTTGGCAATGGGGCAACAAGCCAGTGGCTACTTTTTCTTCAAGATACGGATGTTGAACTTCAACTTTTTTACGTTCTTGCCAAGCACTTAACAACGCTTTTCTTGCATCGTCTTTTAAGCGTACGGCACCGCTACTTTCTTGAATAAAATCTTTGGGTTTAACTTGCCTTCGATTAATTAAAGTCAGCACGAAGCGATCAGCCCAAACGGGACGAAACTCTTCTAAAATATCCAATGCTAAACTGAGTCTACCTGGGCGATCTTGGTGCAAAAAGCCCACATAAGGGTCAAGCCCCACACCTTGCAGTGCCGATGCACATTCATTACTCATTAAAGAATAAACAAACGAGAGTAAGGCATTAACAGCATCGGTTGGTGGGCGTCTAACTCGTTGTTCAAATTTGAATTCTTTATTTCTTATTAGCTGCGGAAAGCAAGAAAAATAACGATTAGCCGCGTCACCTTCAATACCCAATAATTGCTCGATAGAAACTGAGCTTTTTACATTCCTCAAGCTTGTTTCTAAATGGTTTATCGTTGCTTTAAGTGTTGGTACTTCGCCATGATTGCGTTGTTCCCGTAATAGCACAGAACGCGTATTTCTGACCTTCGCGGCAATGATTACTCGGGCAATACGTAAAGCAGCATTTACATCGTCGGCCCAGCGATACTGTTGCCGCCGCAATAGCACATTGCCAGTTTGCCTGCCTTCTACTCGAGCCAAGTATTTTCCAAACTCAGAATAAAACGAAACCCCCATTCCTCGCTCGGCGCAGTAGGCCATTAAAAATGGCGATACCGAGACTTGCCCAAAGCAAACAATATTGGCAATGGTTAAGGCAGGGAACTGAGCGAGTTTCTCACCTGCTTGTTTGACAACAATGGTCTCCCTTTCTTTATGCAAGTAGGTTTCTTGGCGGTGAATATACAAAGTATTGAGTAATTTCTTCATGACTCATAGATATCTGTAATATAGGAAGATGAATGATCTGACGAGAAAGCAATAGGCGAACAAATATCAAACAAAGAACAAGCACGACACCGCGAGCGTTTTTTAGTTGGCGGTGGTGTGATATAGGTTTCGAATAATTGATGAGCGGCGTTGATGGTATCGATGGTGGTGCGTCTTAACGCAGCATCAAACAATACATTTTCGCGTTTGCGTTGTTCGCGATACCAAATAGCACCTTCTGTAACCTCAATATCGCGCATTTCCTCTAAACATAAGGCTTGAGCGCAGAGCTGTATGCGGTCCCAATCTTCAGCTTTTTTGCGCCCTCTTTTATATTCCACCGGTCTTAGTATTGGCGAGGCTCCCGCCTCAATTTCTAATAAATCCATTTTTCCGGTTAAACGATAACGCTGGGAAATAAGTGCCACGCCACGCTCGTAACGAACAGAGCGTCGCTGTTCAGCGACGCCACTGTCCACACGTTCGTGCAATACTTTGCCTTCGGCTGTGAAAAAGTTCTCGGCCCAGGCTTGCTCCAAATGAATCAAGGCACATTGCCTAGGGCAATAGGCATAATGTTGGAGTGCCGATATCGCAAGAAAGTGTTGATCATTCATTAGCCCACAACACGCTGCAAGCTAATGCCTTGCGGCAAATCAGTATCGTTTACCGTAACGTTGTAGTCGGCAAAGCTACGAGCAACTTGATCGCTATTGCGCGCAATTTGTATACGATCAAACAACTGATAAGCCTGAGCATTGCCTAGTTTGCTATCGTGTTTAAACACATATAAGCCGCGTGTAGTCATCTCGCCACGGGCTGCCGAGCGGGCGTGCTCAAACATATTGCATAACGATTGCAGCAACAGCTCAAGATCGTCATCACTAAAGCCGGTTTGCTCTGCCAAATGGGCCGAGATAAAGCCGTGGGCAACATACAAACCATAAGGAACGGTAAACTTGCGACCCATGGTGCGGTTATCGCCATCTTGCTTTTCTGCTTCTTTCTCGGTGGTCACCGCCATCCGGGTAATGGCATGTTCTGATGCAATAATCGGATCAACAGAACGACCAAAAGTCATTTGTACAGGCCCACGAACTTGGCCACAGTTCACCCCTGTCGACATCACCGCACCAAAAGTGCGCACATCGAAGAAATTTTTACACATCCATTGGCGTGCCTCGGCCACTTTATCGCCACCTTTACGTTTTTTATCATTTTTTAAGTATTCTTCAGCACCTATTTCTAGGTAGGCGCGTTCGTGGGTTTTGTTAAGAATTGATTTTTCTTTTACATAAATCTCAAAAGGTGGTTGTTCACCTTTGGCGATGCCCACAAAATTACGGATTTTTCGCTTCAAGCTCACATCAGTCACTAAACCACGGCCCGTTTCGGCATCCACTCGTGGCAGATTACCGGCATCGGGGTCGCCATTGGGGTTGCCATCTTTAACGTCGAATAACAAAACAAAATCGTAACGGTGTGCAATGCTCATAATGATTCTTCCTTTAATCCTTAAAAATTACTCAGCGCTCGCCGCAGCTTGTTCGGCTGCTGTGTTCTCGGTTTTGGTAAAAAATGCTTGCCGTTGATGATAATAGCCAATGGCAAAGCGGCCTTGATCGTTCAAACCCAGGTGGGCGGGAAATCCTTCCGCAGTCAGATCCGCAATAATCTCGCCGAATAATTTCTCGTAATAAACTTGCCGCCCTTTTGATAGTTTAGCTAAATGATGGTTTTTCATTCGCATTAAAATCGGGAACACACTAACGGGCGCACCCGAAGCCGCCGCATAATAGCGATCACGAATAGTAGCGTTAATACCGGGGTTTGCGTCTTCTTGGACTTTCTCAAGAAGCGCAAATAAACGCCCAATACGGTAGGCCATATTGGTATTGGAATGGTCTAATGACACCGTTATTTCCTCTTCCTTTTGGGTGTGTAAACGGTTTTTTCGGTTTAAACAAGCTTTGATAATCGCAGCTCGTTCATAGCTAACGGTGCGCTCAATTTGCACTCGCCGTAACGCCGCTTGATACAAGGTTTCCGGGTATGGGCTGCCATTTAATATGGTGCGCATCCAGTCACCGCCCAGGTTCGGCGGAATGTTCTCCGATTTACCCAAAGCGGCCACTGAACGTAATAACCACCAAATAGACAAATGCGCTCTTTGTTTAGGGCCATGCACCAAACGTAAATCCGAAAAATGCTGCGCTATGCGTGTCGATAACTCGGCCACGCTTCCCATGTGCCAAAACCGAACGGAAATTCGCGCCGCATTGGGTGCCAAACCTAAAACAAAAAATTGAGTCTCGTGGTCTTCAGGGGGTAATGCTCCGTTATCTACTGCGGTCAATAAGTCGGCAACTTTCTCGGTTAATTGATCGGGGTTATCTTTACTCGGTTCGTCAAACCAAACATTAAAGCTTTGTTCAACCGTGTGATTTTGATCGGCCCAAAATACGGTGGTGGCATCGCCAACGGTTAGCTTTTGTGTGGAATCTTTCCTTAATAAGTGATTAAGGCCAGTGGTATAGGCAAAGCTTGTTTGCTCACCCATGGGCGCATTAGCGCCCTGCTCTTTTCCGAATGAATTAAAAGCAGACAAATTAAACGAAACAATATTGCCTCCGGTGGTGTTGGTTCCACGAACACCTTTTATAGAAGGCTGTAACTTAGCTAGACTTTGCTCACTACCATCAACTAAACAAAATCCTTTTGCGTTACCAGAATTACCCTGCTGACTCACATCATTGATAACCGCCTGACGTTGACAGATTAACTCGGTATCAGACTGGAGTCGAAACGCAATAAATGGCCCGGTTTTGCGTATTTCTTCTTCAAATGGCGATGAGTCCAAACACGCCTGCGGCGTTTCGCTTAAGAATTTAAGCAGTGCCGCCACACCCGCATCGTGCTCGAGGTTCGAATCGTTAATTCGTTGGATAAAGGCTTCGTGTTGTTGAGCCACGCGCTCGGGCTTTCCTTTCACCACAATGCCCAGGGCATATTCAATGGAATCCCAAAGAAAATTCGCTGCAATTCCAGAAGCACGTTTAACCCCTTGAGGAATCAGAAACGTACGCGCCCTTAATTTCTTACCCACTAATGTGCGTGTATCTTCAATATTAACGAACCCTCCCTTTGCATCAATAACAATAACAAAGGGAATTTCTTTTTGCTCAAACCCAAAAGGCGCAATACCCGAGTCGGGGTCTGCTGCTTTACGTCGATAATAGTCATTTAAAGCTTGCAGTATCATCCGCGCACCTCGCTGCTGTTCCAGCTGGGTACATGCACAACGCCCTGTTGTAACTTGGCGTCGAAAAAGCGTGGCATGGGATTTTTTCGGTCGCTGTAATCAAGGTCATAAAGCATCCACCCTAAGGGCTTTTCGACATTGATACACTCAGCATTGTTTTCGCTGTGATCAGTCACTAAGCGAAAATCACACGAAAACTCACGAGTTCCTAAATAAGGTTGGTTAAAGCACTGCCCTTTCTTTGCTCTACGTTCAAACATGGCAGCGTATTTACCGTAGTCGCTGTTGCTTGCTTTATCGTCAAGTAGAATCAAATCGGCGTGTAAGCGATACTGCACATCCCGTAAAAACAAACCAGCGCGCTGTTGGCGATGTTCTTCAATATCTAAGCCTAAAGGCGTTTTGACTTCTCCTTTCATTTGCTTGGCGCTCGGTGTACTCAGTTTTTTCGCCACCTCATTGCGCCGAATACTAATCCAGCGAATGGGCTTGAGCACTTCAATGCGCGTAATTTGCCAGCGAACGGCTGGCTTCCAAAATATGGCGTCGAAAATAGCCCGCGCAGCCGATGGCGTAATGACATCGTAACTAACACGCTCGACCTTCATCTCGGGCCTGGTAAAGCAGGCGTAGTCGCCACTAACCTCCAAACAAAAACTAGTAGGCATGGTTTTGTTCCTTCAAACGTTGAAATCCTCTGGTCTTATACAACTTATATCTTCTGCGTTAAGTAAACCCAAGACAGAATCATAGGCTGTGGGATCATGCACGGCCCAAATTCCGGGTTGTAACTCACGCACCACATCTAATAAACGTAATTGATGAAAAGCTTGCTCATAAACGGTGACACTGTAGCGTTGTAATTGCCGCAGCAAATAACGTTGTGAACCTTCGTATTTAAGCCGCTGAATCAAAACCTCGGCTTTGTTATCAAATGGAACCAATAGGCTTTGCCCAGTTTCTTCAATAAGTGCAAAGCGCTGAGCCGCGGTGCGAAACTCCACGATGCCCTGGCGTGCGTTTTTGGTGAGCAAAGGCATGATTTGGTGTTTATCTGCATCTTCCTGACTAAAATATTGACGAAAATAAGGTGTAAATAAATGATGCGATAGTGGATCTGATTCACCTGCATGCCAAATACTTCGTGTGGCTTGTTCGCCATAAAGTAACAGGCCCTGCGCAGGCGATTTGGGTGGCACAAAAACCACCACTTGGCCTTGCTGAAGCAAGCCTTCGCGGTTACACCGGCCCGCCGCTTGGGCGATGGAGTCCAAACCTGCTAACGCGCGGTAAACCACGGGAAAATCTAAATCGACACCCGCTTCTACCAATTGCGTGCTGACCACGCGTATGGGCTTGCCTGCGGATAATGCTTGCTTAATTTGGCGTATGGTCTGTGAGCGATGCTCGCCACACATTTGTGCCGATAAATGAACGGTTCCCACTGGCATTAACGCATGTAACGCTCGTGCATCTCGTCGGCTGTTAACAATAACCAGCACCTGTTCATAGTTTTTAACTTCAGCCGCAATCTCTTCCCAACACCGTCTTTGGTTTAAGTCTTTCGGAATCGTCACGCTTACTCGATTAAGCCTTTCAAATAAGCTATCCACATCGCGGATAATCTCTTGCTTGGCGTCTAAACCGCGCAAGGTGGTTTTTCCAAACGGATCTTTCACACTCCCTAAGCTGGGTTGTGTTGCCGTGGAAAGCACCAGCGTCACACCATAATGCTCGGTTAGTAGGCGCAATACGTCTAACACCGGCTGTAAAAACTCGGGCGGAAGTAATTGGGCCTCGTCTAAAACAATGACGGCATTGACCAAATGATGTAGTTTTCGACAACGGCTGGTGCGTGTAGCAAACAAGGATTCAAGCAGTTGCACATTGGTTGTTACCACAATGGGCGAATCCCAATTTTCGGCGGCCAAACGAGAGCGCGCGTTTTCTTTCTGGGCCTGATCTGGATCAAGATTAGAATGATGCTCAAGTACCGCATCGCCAAAAACCTTGCGGTATTGTTCTGCGGTTTGCTCAATAATGCTGGTATACGGAATGGCCACGATCACGCGTTGCTTATTAAACTGTTGCGCGTGCGCTAACGCGAAGGCCATGGCCGACAACGTTTTACCGCCTCCGGTGGGTACGGTCAGTGTATAAATGCCAGGTTCGCCCACGGCGGCGGTGCGGCAATCGTGCAAGATCTCCGCACGGCATCGATTCACCACGGTATCTTTGCAGCCCTTGCTCAGTTCGAGCATATAGGCATCAAAACATGCTTTTAACTCGGCAATGTTCCACTCGTGGCCGCGCGCAGAGGATTTTTCCGTATCCATAAAGGCTTCGGTATCCAGAAAATCGGCATCGACCAAACACGAAAACAGCAGACGTAACCACAAATGCAAACCGTCACTACCACCGGGAATAGCGCCCAGTTTGACTTGCGGGTGAAGAATGTCCTCAGGAATATCGGCGCTTAATGCTTCATCCAAATACCCTTTGCCACGCCCCGCATCGATACGCACAGCTAAGGCCGCCTGCCCGCCGGTATTCGACGACCAATCGGGCAGCCCGGCATGATGGCCTGCAATCAAGTAGGCCAAAAATCGGCCCGCTTGTGGGTTGTATTCCAGTGCATGCAGCGCACCAGCGGTGGAGTGATCAACCCGCCCTTTGCCTTGTTCCATATGTGCTTCAGGGTCATAGCCAGACGCCTGTTTGATATAGCTTTGAAAGGCAGGCCTGTATTTTCCTAAGTCGTGCCAAAGCCCGGCCAAAGTGGCCCAGCTCTCACTATTAAAATGCTTCGCAAAATCAGCAGCTAATACAGCAACGTCTCGTAAATGTGATTCCAGGCTATGCTCTTGCCATTGTGCTTGTTCATCTTGTTGAACATGGGCTAAATATCTCGACATCAACACTTGTCCTTAAAGCTTCTTGATCGCATTCCAGCGCCATCATTAAATCAGCTAAATAGCTGCTAACAACCCGCTATCATAGCGTTTCTTAGCGACAAAGAGATGAGCACTATCAATACACACTGCGGAAAGAAAAAGGGGCAGAAAAGAAACCAAGACGCTAGCCAATCACCGAAAATCTGCCATGAGACAAGTAAAGCGCAATTCCGTTATATACAGCTGAAACAGTATGTTATAACATTTCATTTCAAGGTTATTTTCTGTATACTCCCTTCCCCGTCACAAACCCTAAATTAGAGCCATAGCCATGTCGCAATTGTCACAGCCAAAGCTCCCGGTCACTGTTTTTTCGGGCTTTTTAGGTGCTGGAAAAACCACGGTTTTAAGCCATATTCTGAATAATCGGGAAGGCAAGAAGGTGGCCGTGATCGTCAATGACATGAGTGAAATTAATATTGACTCGACCATTGTTCAAAACGAGGTGTCGCTGAATCGCAGTGAAGAAAAGCTCGTGGAAATGAGCAATGGCTGTATCTGCTGTACATT
>JAKSCJ010000171.1 GCA_022360675.1 Lysobacterales bacterium | reverse complement strand
TGAAGATGATCCCAGTTTATCCAGAACCCGTTTGTTTTGAAGATCAGTTGAAGTCATTTTAAGCAGGCCTATGGGAAGAAGGGAGTGCCGAATACTCGCCAAACATTTTGTACTTCATCGCCAGTTCCTGAACCACTGGCCGAGCTTTCACGCCAAAACACTTTAATGACGTTAACGCCACCACCACATGCAGGAGCGCCGGGTTCGCCATCGTTGATATCGCCGTCGTTGCCATCCATGCACATAATGCCCATACCCTGCGGCAGGTTTTGTGCGAGCTCGTCGTTCCAGTTGGTGAATTCGGTTTGAGCGATGGCAATGGGATCACAAGGGCTGGCGGCTGTACATTCGGGACCACCGGTAATTGGTGTTTGTATATCGGTGTATGCGCCCAGCTCGTAGCCTAAAACATTAGCGCGTACCCGATCGGCCATGGCTTCAGCCGACATGACGGCTAAGGCTCGGTTGTTGGAGTTGTAGGTGTTTTGAATCGTTAATACCTGTAACAGCCCCAGTGCCGCGAGCCCGATTGATAAAATCAACACGGTGATCATGACTTCAACCAGCGTGTAACCACGTTGGGAATCGGACTGACTCATGTGATGTCTTTTGCTCATCGAAAGCTTCCGTTGGCACCTAAGTATTAATAGTTGCGTTGCTTGTAAAGTCACAGCATTAACGATGAATGCCGAGTTGGTTTAACCAAACCGCTTACACGTTGTTGATCGATGAAATAATTCATCGGCAACAACGGCTGTACGCTGGCAAGATACTTTGCTAGTGGCAGTTTTAATGAATGCCTTTTGATTAAAACTGTTTACAACTAGCAGCCCTGGGGAAACAGTGGCTTTCCAGGCGACCAGCAGGGCTCACATGAATGTGAACATTAACGCCCAAGTCTCGCTCCCGCAGTAGGAGAAAACTTGCCCCTTGAATAGGAACTCCAAGCGGGCTAAACGAAATGCCATTGCGAATATTATTTTGCGCAAATACTTGCAACTGACCATCTGAGCCCGCTGCGGCAAGATTATTAACTCGTGCCACTTCGTTGGCATCAAAGGCGCTGTTAGCGTTTTCGTCGACCCAAACAATCCAACCTACATCCCAACGGTTATCATCACAATTAACCCCATCAAGGGAAGGGCATGCGCCTGCGACAACACCACCGGTAATGGCCTCACTTCGGGCCAGGTTCATGGCGGTTAGTATTTCATTGAGCTTTGTGGTGACCCGATTGCGCTGCATAATGCCTTGGAAGTTAGGCAACGCAACGGTTACTAACAAAACAATCACACTTAAGCTGATGATGAGTTCCAATAAGGTGAATCCGCGGTTTGACTGCTTCATGGCAACTCTTCTTTAGTTTTATAGCAACAATGCTGGCAGGGGGAAATTAGTGGCCGACGAGTAGGACTTAAATCCCGATGGGCGGCGCACGATGTGAAACTAGAATGCTTATACCAGATATGCCTTAACTATCGGAAGGACATGTAAAAATTCCGAATGAGTTAACTGGTTTATTTGCACCATAGCACAGAATGTGCTGGCGTCTAGGATGGAGCAGAATGATGGCAACTTAGGGGCAGTTTCGTGAGTGATGTTTACCGTATCGTGTAATTTCTTGACTTACTTATGATTTTTTTATGTCGTGCTATACAACTAATCACTTACGCTATTGATATGTGGCGTATATGTTGACTAATCAGTCATATTTTTGTGTAAAGCAAAAATTCTTTAAGTCATTGATATTTAATTAGTAGTTGGTTTTTGTCAATACGCTGATAACGATGATGAGTGAAACTACCGACAAATTGCCCAACAACGCTGTATAGCATTGTTGGACTAAGCAAAGTGAGTTATTTAAATATCGACTTTCGCCCGGTGGACGCGGCCAGAGGTGCCAATTTGGATTATTGATTGCTGCCCAGCGGTGCCCGATAAATCGTTAATAGTGAGTGTGCCGCCGCCAGCTTCAATCACGAAACCCAGCGGCGTGAAGGTGATTCCGTTGTCGATTGCAGCGGTCGCAACAACTTGTACTTGTTCAGCAGGGTTAGCGCTAGAAGCCAGGTTATTAACCCTAACAGCCTCGTTAGCGTCAAAAGCGTTGTTGCCGTTATCGTCGGTCCATACAATCCAGCCCTGTCCCCAAGCGCCGTTGGCGCAAGCAATGCCGTCATTAGAAGGGCACACACCGGCAATTTGGCTGCGAGTGATGGCTTCGTTGCGAGCTAAATTAATCGCAGTGACGATATCGTTGCTTTTGGTTGCTAAACGATTTCGATTAAGTGAGTTCTGAAAACTCGGTAGAGCCAACGCCACGACAACGGTAATTGCCGTTAAAGTGATAATCAGCTCAAGTAATGTAAAGCCCGTTTGCTGCGGTTTCATGCGGTACGACCATTAAATTACGCATCTGCCCTTTTAGACAAAAACGATAGGTTAAATTCCATTTTATTTTTTATAAGTTATTGTAACTGATAGTGTTAGCTGCAAATGTAAAAAAACAGTAAGTGTTTGTATATTATGTGCCAACGTGCAAAAAAACCTGATAATCGGTAGCAAAACTGAGTGGTCTGTATTAATGCAGAATAGTCTAAACTAAGTTTGTATGGCCGGTTGCTAACATTTACGGGCACGCAGGGTGCCCGTAAATTTGATGACTCCACCCAACCTTTATGCTGCTGCTTGTTCCGCTTGATCGGCGATGGCAACAGGCGCGCGGTGAATGGTCTGCTGGCCAGGGTTTACCCACTGACCGGTACGATTATTCACGTATTGAAAACGCACGGTGCCTTCGTTGAGCTCGGTGTCCATAACGATGGTTGCCGTGAAATTCTTCATTAAGGCAGGGCCAGGGCCGCCGAAGGGCGGGAAGTGTACTTCTGGGAAACCATCGAGATCGATACGAATGGCGCTGTCGACCATGGTGCTTTCGTAAAAGAAGTTACCTTCCACATGGGAGGTGTTCACAATGGGCTCGGCCAGAGCTTGGGAAACGACCGCAGAGCCGCGTACATTTTTGTTCACGGTATCGATAGTGAGGTACAGATTTAGCGTCGGGCCGCCAGCAATGGCGGGCGATGTCACTAAATGGACAAAACACAGACCGGCTAATTCTTGGTTGTTACTTTCGATGGTAGCTTCAGACATGACTCATTCCTTTGCATGGTAAGGGATTGTTATTTTCCTTATTTTTTGTTTCTAAATAATGGAAGGCGTTGCTTATTTTGTGAAGAAAAGTGACGTTGTTTCTGTACTGGCCATTTGGTTTAACGGTGAAAATGGTGTGAAAGTTGCAAAATATTCGCACACTCTTTTGATAGTTGAAAGTTATCACAAACAACTTTTATGAAATAAAATTGCTATTATCGATGTTATCTTATTGCACAACTTAGCTTTTGTGGAGTAAGGCTGTGCCGCAGATCATGAGTAATGCGGAACTTAAGGTTTTTTTCCAGCAGATTCTGAATCCAGATCGCCATTTTTATGTTTTGGCGTTGATTTATACCGTGGCGATTAGCTTGTTAACGCTGGCTGTGCCGATTTCAGTACAAACACTGATTGGCTCGGTGGCGAACACGGCTTTGGTGCAGCCAGTGCTTGTGTTGAGTTTGATGTTATTTGTGCTGTTGTTGTTCTCGGGTGTGCTCTATGCTTTGCGCCAATACGTCATGGAACTGTTCCGGCGCCGTATTTACAGTCGGCTGAATGCAGAGATCGTTCTGCGGGCGTTACATGCCGATAGCCTGTTCTTTGATACCGCTGATCGGCGCGCTTTATTTAGCCGCTATTTCGATATTATGACGCTGCAAAAAACGGTTCCCAGCTTACTGGTGGGTGGGTTTTCTTTAGCCTTGCAAAGCTTGGTGGGTTTTATTGTGGTCTCTTTATACCACCCTGTGTTTTTGCTAATGAACATTGCTTTTGTCTTGTTAGTTGGTTTGATTTGGCGGGTTTGGGCACCCCGTGCTGTGCAAAGCAGTATGGCCTTGTCGCACAAAAAATACGCGATGGCTGATTGGTTGTCGGAGTTGTCTGGGCACCATCATTTGTATCGTTCACAACATGGCCGCGACTACGCCTTAACCCAAACCGAGGCGAAGACCCATAATTATGTGAAAACCCATGCACAGCACTTTAAGCAGGTGTTCTCGCAAAGCATCGCTTTACTCCTGCTGTATGCCTTTGCCAGCTCCACATTGTTGGGCTTAGGCGGCTGGCTAGTCATTATTGGTGAGCTGAGTTTAGGGCAGCTGGTGGCGGCTGAATTGATTATGACGGCGATCTTCTTAGGCTTTGCACAAGCGAATCAATATCTCGATACCTATTATGATCTTTGTGCAGGCATTGAAGAACTAAGCTTGCTCATGCGTATTCCGCATCACCGGCACGAAGGCCAGCAAGCGCTGAATCAAAATCATAGCCAATTGAGCATTAAAGGAGTGCGGACTTCTTTGCGTAAACATGAAGTGCGTTTTGATATTGAAATTCCCCACCAAGCCTTTGTTTCGGCCCATGCCGATCGTCGTTTATTGCAAAGCTTATTTGAGCAGTGTCTACAAGGCGATACACGTATTAATGGTGGGCAGATTATCTTAGGTGATCAAGATCTCAATGATATTGAATTAACCGCCCTTAGAACCGCGATACAAAGAATTGACCATGCAGATGTGATGCCGGTGACCATCGCCGAGTATTTACAACGCTGCAGTGAAGCGCAGCAAGAAGCAGTGCCCAGCCGCAGAATGCAAAGAGAGCTGTTGTCGTTATTGGGTGTTGATGAAGTTATCGATCAGCTGGAATTAGGCTGGAATACGCCTTTACAAAGCAATGGTATGCCTTTGTCTACCGCAGAAACCATCAAGCTTAAGTTGGTGGCCTGTTTGTTATCGCGCCCTAAAGTGTTGATCTGGAGCCAAGCGGTCGATGTGATCGATAGCGAAAGCCTGCAGCGGCTACTAAGCTATTGCCGGCAGCAATCTTGGTGCCCCACGATTATCAGCTTTAGCCGACATCAAATACCGATGTGGAGCCACAAGCTAGATATCGGCGAGCAAAAGCAAAGCTTATATGGATTGAATGGAGCGCTTGCTCATGGCTAAGACTTTAATGAATGCCAAGTCGGTAAGTCATACCAATCCTTTACTGAGCGAATATCAATCTCTGTTCAGTACGCTGCACGCGATTAATACACCACGACCTTTACGTTTAGTGGCTTGGTTATTATTTGTTGTTTTAGTTTTGGTCGGTGTGGCTTTATACCTGACACCGTGGGTACAAACGTCAGCGGGCTCGGGTTTGGTTACCGCCTTAGATCCGCGTGACCGCCAGCAAGAAATTCATGCCTTAGTGGGCGGGCGAATTCAAGAATGGTATGTACGCGATGGCAGCGCGGTACAAGCAGGTGATCGTATCGTTAAGATTGTCGATAACGATCCGCTGCTATTAGAGCGCTTAGAAGCCGAGCGGGCCGCACTAACACGCAAGCTTGAGTCGGCACGAATCGCTACACAAACGGCTGAATTAGACGACCAACGCCGCCAAGCACTGTTCGATCAAGGTTTAGTGTCGCGCCGCGAGCGCGAAGATGCGCGTATCCGTTGGGAAAGTTTAAAAGCACAGCAGGCCCAGGCCGAGGCCGATTTACAACGCGTTATCGTGAACCTTTCACGGCAATCGATTCAAGAAGTGATTGCTCCGCGTGACGGCACTATTTTACGCCTGGCCTCTGGCGATAAAGCAACCGTGATCAAAGAAGGTGAAACTTTAGCCACCTTTATTCCCAGCGATATTCAACGCGCCGTCGAAGTGTATATCGACGGCCGTGATATTCCCTTGGTGCAAGCAGGGCGAAAAGTTCGTTTGCAGTTTGAAGGCTGGCCTGCGGTGCAATTTAGTGGTTGGCCTTCCACGGCCATCGGTACCTTTGGCGGTGAGGTTTTGGTGGTGGATCAATCGGCCCAAGCCGATGGGCGTTTTCGTGTGGTGGTGGTGGAAGACCCCAGCGATAAACCATGGCCCGATGACCATTTCATTCGCCTAGGTGCCAAAGTTAAAGCTTGGGTCTTGCTCGATACCGTACGCCTGGGCTACGAGTTGTGGCGGCGGCTGAATAACTTTCCACCGAACTTCAATCAACGCCCAGGAACAGCGGTTGCAAATACAAAGACTGCAAAGCACGTTGGGGTGGGGCCATGAGCGCTTATTGGATACGCAAGCTGGCTGGCTTGATGTTGCTGGGCTGGGCATGTAATGGTGCGGCACAAGTGTTGACCTTAGAGCGTGTGCTACATAGCGCGCGAATACATACGCCCACCTTATTAGAAGCCCAGGCCGAGTTTGAAATGGCACGCGGCGATCGTATTGCTGCTGATGGCCGCTACGATATCAACGTATCTCAGGAAAACTATAATCGTTTTTCGGGCTTTTACGACGGCAAAATCAGCAGTACAAAAGTGTCGCAGCGCTTCCTCGATTACAACAGCGAAGTGTATGCCGCGTATCGGGTTTCGGATGGTGATTTCCCCATCTATGAAGACGAGTTTTTCACCAATGGCGGTGGAGAAATTAAATTAGGTGTGGTGTTTTCACTGTTACAAAATCGCGACTTTGATTCCGGACGCTTCGCATTATTAAGCGGGCGTTTAAAACAAGATGCCGCCGCCTTAAATATGCAGCTACAGCGGGTTTCAGTGCAGTTTGAAGCCATGACTCGCTACAAAGAATGGCTAGCAGCAGGGCTTACCTTACGTGCCTATCAACGCCTGTTGGATGTGGCTCAAGAGCGAGACCAGGCGATGCGTAAAAGAGTAGCTGGTGGCGATCTGGCCGAGATTTTCTTGGTTGAAAGCCAACAGAATATCCTTAAGCGCGAAACCTTAGTGAATGAAGCGCAGCGCCGTTTTATACAGGCCGCCCAGCGTTTATCGTTTTATTATCGTGATACACAAGGCTATCCCATCGTGCCTGAAAGCGATGAAGTACCCAAGCGCTTTCCGCAGATTCAAGACGAAGTATTGCGCGATATCCAAAGCCAGATCAGTCGTATGAATGAGCTACGGCCCGAGCTACTGTTGTTGGAAAACGAGATCGAAAAAGCCCAAGCTGAGCTGCAATTGGGCGAAAACCTCGCGCGCCCCAGCTGGGATGTGCGCCTGGAAACTGCGCGCGACTTTGGCGATGGAAGCATCACTCGCAGCGGCACCGATGTGATTGTTGGCATGAAATTTAGCCTGCCTTTAGAACGGAGCTTAGCTAAAGGTCGTATTCATACCGCAAAAGCAAAGTTGAAGCGCCTGCAATACAAACAGCAGCGAGTAAGCGAGCAACTGCTGATTGAAGTCAATAGCATTATTAATGATATCCGAGCGGCTAAACGTTTTATGTTTTTAGCAGCCGAAGAGCAAATTCAAGCCACCACTTTACAAAGTGCTGAACAAATTCGTTTTAACAATGGTGATAGCGATTTCTTCGTATTGAATCTTCGTGAAGAACGTGCCGCCGACGCCGCTATTCGTAATATTCAAGCTCAAGCGCGTTATTTTATTTCTGCCGCTGCGTATTATGCGGCCACAGTGCAGTTAGATCAGTTTCAATTGCAAGCGCAATTATCGACAAGCCAAGATTCCTTTGACAATGTTTTATCGGTATACAGCGAATAAATATGGTTTAATGAAAATTGACTAATGTATTGCCATTGCGCTTGCACGCTAGTGGAGAGTGAAAATGGGAAGAGCTGGTTTCGTTTTATTCAGTAGCATTGCTTGTGTGCTTTTAGCCGCTTGTGTTCAAAATGCAGAACCTGGTATTGAGCCCACACACAACCATCCTACATTTAACAACTTAACGTTATTTAACGAAACCCGGCGTGAGGTCAATAATGTGCATTTAGAAGTAACCCAAACCCACCGCTTTGTGGACTGTAATCGAATACTGCCATTGACCTCATGCTCGTTGAGCTTTCCTCCGCAGCCGGTACGACAAGACGCGGCAACGCTGAGTTGGGAGCACCGTGGCGAACGCTATACCCATGTACTGCGCGCTGATCCACCCGCTCCAGGCGCGCGTAGTCCGTTAATGATTTTAGTGAAAATTCAGAACGACGGTGAATTAAGCGCCCAGTATGTGGGGGCGGATGATCGTTATCATGGATATTGAGTGATCTATGCGCATGCGGAGCCCCATAATAGGGCTCCGCACGTAAGGCAAGCGCTTATTGAGCACGCACAAGGTAAATACTGATCAGCAACTACTTGATGATATCCAAGATCAGAGTGTCGGGCTCGGCTTCGCACTGTTTTGCGACTTGTTCTAACGTACTCTGTATGGCTTGACCAGAAATTAAGTTTTGACTCTGCGTACCTACATGGTAGCCATAAACCAATAGTAAAGTATAAGCTGCCTCTTGCTCGTCCAGTAAACCCAGATCCCAACAGTTTAATTGGGTGATATCGAAGGGTTCTTCTTCGGCGTGAATGCTTGGGGCCGAAAGTAGTGACAAAAGCACAACACAGCAGATCAGCATCGATTTCATAACAATCCCCAGCTTAACGACGGCGCGGTGCCGACATACATGAATGAACTTCAAATTCGTACGCTTGGCGCTTTTCACGTTCTTTTGCATCGGCAACTCCTCTTTGAATTGCCCCGATAATTGCGCCTAATGCAGCGCCACGTTTGGCGGCTTTTTTGGCGTTTTTATCGCCTAGCCAGGCAAATGCTGCACCGGCCGCTGCGCCTTTAAATGCGCCTTTTAAAGCACCGCCTTTGCGATATTTTTTGGGTGTGGGGCCGTAGTACGCAGTAATTTCTTGAGCACGTTGACGGCAATACTCGTAACGATCTTGAGAATAAGATTGAGCGTTGCCCAGAGTAGGTAAAGTTACCACGAGCATTAAAATGCTGGGGCTGAGAATGGTGAGTCGTCGCATGAAAGAAACCCTCCTGCACAACATCGAGATACCCGAAAGATCATAACTGATAATTTAGCCGAGTGTAATATTTTATGTTGACTTTAAAGTGGAATTAATGTTCGGTTTCCGGCGTATATAATAGGTTTGATATCAACAAAGATGAGGCTTGTGAGTATCAGTTTATGAGAATCTGCTTTGCCATCATTACTACAGAGCTTACCTTTATTGAACTTAAGATAGCACCAGCAGAGAAGAACGATGAATCAACCATCTTTAGAGCAACGCATTGCTCCTTTAATTAAACCGGCGATCAAACTCGAAGTTATCGATAACGAACAAGCCGAAGCAGCCTCGTGCGAGAGTAAAATTGGCGGCCAACCCTATGCCGAACAAGGCGATAGTTGGCCGGTTTGCCCCGACTGTAATAACGAATTGAGCTTTGTTTGCCAACTTAAGCACCCGCAGCAGCAAGAACTCATCGTGTTCTATTACTGCAACGAGTGCGGCCCCTGGGGTCTGGCGGGCGAAAGTGAAGGCCAATGGGTTAGCAAATTGTATCCATCACCCAGCATGGAAAAACTATCTTTAATACAACGTCAGTCTGAAGATGAACAAGGCTTTATTCCTTGCTTGGTCAATGCCAGCACAGTGAACACCTTGCCCGACTGGGAAGGCTTAGATTTGGTCGATGAAACCATGACCAAACACTGCTGCGAACTCGATGATGATGCGCCTTGGGAAGCCTACGATGCAGCGGTAGAACGTAGTGGTGCACTTAACGACTACGCCACGTTAATCGGCGGTTATCCACGCTTCGTACAAGGTGCAGTTTTACCCCATTGCCCCCAATGCCAACAAGACATGGAGTTCTTCGCCCAAATCGATTCAGAAGAACAAGCCGACATGATGTGGGGGGATTTAGGTGTTATTTATTTGTTTCGGTGTGCAGTGCATCGGGACGTTTTTAAGATGAGGTTGCAGTGTCATTAATGATTAACTGTTATTTGTTTTGTTATTGTTTTTGTTTCACCGCCTGAAAGTCTGCTGTTCTTAAGACACACTGCGTATGGCGGCGAGTACCTTTTGGAGCAGCCAAAAGGTACCAAAAGCTGCTGGTGTGTTGTTAGCAACTCCCCGGTACTTTTAATCTTCTCGGCGATCGTGATCAAACGGCATCCTGCCTTTGATCACTGCACTCGCATCCCTGCTCGTGCTCGCCTGAGTTTTGTTGAGGGCGGTGGGGATATTGGGCTTCTAGATAATTTCAAGCATTTCTATTTTTAACGAGTGTCTATGATTCGTTGAGCGAAAACCTCGCACAGCTTCTTAAGCGTCTTCCCACTGACATCAATCAAAACCGTAGGCAATGCACAACCAGGACGGTCGAGCAAGTATTCATAGGCTAAGAGCCTTTGAATGCGTGTGCCGTGCGCTTCACGACAACGCATTATTAAAAATAAAAAATCCAAGGCGCTGTTGGGTACTTTTGCCGCCTGGAAAAAGTACCTCGCTGCCGCACTGTGGCATAGCAATAAGCACCTGCCTAAAGGTGGCGAAAACATAAGAAATGTTTGTAGGTTTCGATTGTTTTCTACGGCGAGCCGCTTGTGTGAGGAATTCATTTAGCGTTCTAGTAAAAAATCTTTAATATCTCGCCGCGATGTTAAATGAAAAACCTTTTTACTCTCCCATGCCTTCTCAACATAAGCTCGATAACGTGGTGTCAATTTTTCGTGGCATCGCTTTAAAACTCGTAAGCTATTGAGCGTGCTCTTCAGCATAGGGCTGCCTTCGGGCCAACCTTCAGGCGGCACAAAATAACCTTTGGCAAAGCGTTTAAGCACCCACCAAGCATGGGTATTGAAGGGTAGGTCGATGTATATCAGGGTATCGGCTTGGTCCATTCGTTCCCAAGTGGAAGGCACGCAGCCAAAGCCATCTATAATCCATTCATTCTGTGCTAGTAACTGACGGTGATGTTTTAAATACTCGTCGTGGGGCACTTCCACACCACCAGGGCGGTATTTGATTTGATCCAAAGCATAGAGAGGTAGTCGAGTTTTCAAGGCCAATTGCTTGGCCAAGGTCGATTTACCGCCTCCTGTATTACCGAAAACTGCCACTCGTTTCATCATTGCCCCCGGCGTTTTAATTCAAAACCCAAGAGACAGAACGTAAAAACCCGCCTCTTAGGCGGGTTCAAAAAGCGACAAACGCACAAACACCCACCATTCCCTAAGGAATGATAATAATAATTCGCTGTGTGAATATGGCTTTGCCGTTCATCGCTTCATCTTGGCGTATAGCAACCCATCGGTCAAGAGAGGCGTAAAACTGAAGAAAAACAGGAGATGAGCTTGGTACGTAGAGGTAAAAAGACAGGAAATGGTGCCGACAGAGGGATTCGAACCCCCGACCTACGCATTACGAATGCGTTGCTCTACCAACTGAGCTATGCCGGCAACACAGCGGATTAGTATAACCTGCCGAAATGATCTTGCAAAGCGTTTTGCCGTGGCGGATGCGTTTGCCCGATGGGGCTTTGAAATCGGGTGTTTTAGGACCCCAGGGCCGTTTTGGCCCTGGGAATCTTGTGTTTTCGTGCTTTTTCGTTAGTACAGTACGCGGCAGCGGATGGTTGCGGGGATTTCGCGTAGTTCGTCCATGAGGCCGTTGACGTTGCTGCCGTCGAGATCCATCACTACGTAGCCGATGTCGCCTCGGGTTTGCAGGTACTGGCTGACGATATTGATATTGTAGTGGGAGAACACTTGGTTGATTTGCTGCATTACACCCGGTTCGTTGCGGTGGGTGTGGAGTACGCGGCGTACTTCGCGTTGGTCGGGCAGGCTTACTTCGGGGAAGTTAACGGCGCTCATGGTGGAGCCGTTATCGCTGTAGCGAACGAGTTTGTCGGCAACTTCCTGGGCAATGGCTTCTTGGGCTTCCATTGTGCTGCCGCCGATGTGCGGCGTTAAGATCACCTGATCGAAACCACGCAGCTCACTGATGAATTCATCTTGATTAGTACGGGGCTCGGCGGGGAATACGTCTAATGCGGCCCCGGCAATATGATCGTTCTGCAAAGCATCACGTAAAGCCGGAATATCGACTACGGTGCCGCGCGAAGCATTCACTAACATGCTGCCTTTGGGCATGCATTGGAGTTGCTCGGTGCTGATCATTTCGTGGGTTTGCTCTGTGGCAGGTACGTGCAGGCTAACGGCGTCGCTTTGTTCTAATAAGGCATTCAAGCTGTTCACCGGTCGCGCATTGCCCAGCGGTAATTTACTGAGGATATCGTAGTAAACCACATGCATGCCCAAACCTTCGGCCAAAATCCCCAACTGCGTACCAATATGACCATAACCCACAATGCCTAAAGTCTTGCCGCGCACCTCGTTGCTATTGGTGGCCGATTTCAGCCAACCGCCACGATGCGCTGCCATGTTTTTTGCTGGAATTCCGCGCATTAACATGATGACCTCGGCCAGGGCTAATTCGGCCACTGAACGTGTGTTGGCGTAAGGCGCATTAAACACAGGCACACCCATTTGCTGGGCGTGGGATAAATTGACCTGATTAGTGCCTATACAAAAACACCCAACAGCTGCTAGTTTTGGTGCTTTGGAGAGTAGCTCGGCATCGAGTTGGGTGCGCGAGCGAATTCCTAAGAAGTGTACATCGCTTAACGCCTCGGCTAAGTCGGCGCGTGATTGCGTACCCGAGCGTAGCTCGACTTGGGTATAGCCCGCTGCTTCTAGCACTGCTTTGGCGCGGGGATGAATGCCTTCAAGTAACAAGAACTTGATTTTTTCCTTGGCAAGCGAATAGGTTTGCGCTGTATGTTCCGCCATGGTCAGAATCCGTCGACAAAGGATGCATTGTCTTGACCACAAGCTCACAAAGCAAGTCCAATTTCAACACTCGCGTAAAAGATCTACAAAATCAGCTGCCTGATTTATTGATCTCAGAGGATGTGGACGATTTAAAAAACTATGGTCGTGATTGGACTCGGTTTATCGAGCCTAAGCCTTGCGCCGTAGTGTTTCCGCGCAGTACAGAAGAAGTTCAAAGCTTGGTGCGATGGGCTAAAGACAAGCAACAAGCGCTAGTGCCATCCGGTGGACGTACGGGTTTAAGTGGTGGCGCTGTTGCCGCTGATGGTGAGTTAGTGGTGTCGTTGGACAAAATGCGCAACATCATTAGCTTTAATGCCGATGATCGTTTATTACATGTACAAGCAGGTGTTACTACAGCGGCGGTTCATGCAGCAGCGGTAGAGCAGGGCTTATTTTATCCGGTGGATTTTGCCTCTAGTGGTTCTAGTCAAATTGGCGGTAATGTGGCCACTAATGCGGGCGGTATTCGTGTTTTGCGTTATGGCTTAACACGCGAGCAAGTGCGCGGGCTCACTGTGGTTACTGGCACGGGCGAGCGTTTAGATCTCAACCAAGGTTTAATTAAAAACGCTACGGGTTACGATCTACGTCATTTAATGATTGGTAGCGAAGGTACTTTGGGTATTATTACTGAAGTCACTTTAGCTTTAGTGTCGCCACCCCCGCCTTTAGGCGTTATGTTGTTAGGGCTAACCGGGATTGGCGACATCATGCCCGTGTTCAATGCCTGTCGTCATGCAGGGCGGCTTACTGCTTTTGAATTCTTTACTCAAGCTTGTGTTGAACAGGTTTGCGCCGCGCATGGTTTGAAAGCGCCCTTAGATGAGGTTTGCGATTGCTATGTATTACTAGAGTTCGAGCAAGCGACAGAAGCTGATGAGGCGCAAATGTTAGCGGCTTTTGAGCAAGTGTTAGAAGCCGGCTATGTTATCGACGGTGTGTTATCGCAAAGCGATAGCCAAGCAGAAGAACTCTGGCGTTATCGTGAATGGATTAGTGAAAGCATCAGTCATCGCACGCCTTATAAAAACGATGTTTCCGTGCGTATCGCGCAAGTCACCGAGTTTTTGCAAAGCTTAGATCAACTGGTCACTGAGCATTATCCTGAGTTTGAAGTGCTGTGGTACGGCCACATTGGCGATGGTAATTTGCACATGAATGTACTGCGCCCTGAAGCGATGAGCGTGCACGATTTTCATAGCCATAGTGAGCGTTTAACCGATGTGGTTTATGGCGAGGTGGCGCGCTATAAGGGTAGTATTTCTGCCGAGCATGGGGTGGGTATATTGAAGAAAGATTGGCTACATCATAGCCGTAGCGATGCCGAGCGTGCCTTGTTTATGCATATTAAACAAGTGTTCGATCCAAGCGGAATCATGAACCCGGGGAAAGTGATTTAATGCGCTGTTGCTGCTTGTAGAATAAGTGCTAAAACACTATCTATACACAATGAAGCAAACAGACTGTGGTTTTTGCTTGGCTGATGATGATTGAGCATTGACCATAGTCAAAGCACGTTGCCATTGATGCATTGTCATTGTCTTGTCATCTAAATATTGATAATGACGCAGCATTGCTTTGT
>JAKSCJ010000079.1 GCA_022360675.1 Lysobacterales bacterium | reverse complement strand
CAGCTTGCGATACCCATAAACACACCCAGACTCCAGCCAAAACTGTTTGACGATATCGATTAATCGTTCATTTTCTCGCTGCCGCTTAGACTTCGATCTATGAAGCCAGAAATAATACCCACCTGGGTGCATATCAAACAGACCACAAAGCTTATGTACAGAATTCCCTGTCTGATGCTCCTTGATAAAGGCGTATCTTACTCGGGGTAACTTGCGAAGCACGCCGCCGCTTTTTTTAACAGGTCTCTTTCCTCCGTAACCCGCTTTAACTCCTTCTGCAAGCGACGGATCTCAGCTGCCTCATCAGCTTTAGCTTTGTGCTGCTCAGAGTCAGGGTCGTAACGCTTAATCCAGGCATAAAGGCTATGTGTGGTCATGCTAACTCGCTTAGCACCTTCTACAACACTATGACCGGCAATAGTAAACTGTTTTACCGCTTCGATCTTAAATTCTTCTGGATGTTTTTTGCGAATCATAAACACCTCTCTTTGTGCCAGTTTATCTAGCTAAAAGATGTCTAACAAATTAGTGGCGATTCACTGATTATGATATAGGAATTTACGCTTATTAAAATTTCTCTATTATATAGAAAAATAACTGCATTTAATTGTTGCATTTTTCATTCAAGTGCCGTCTGCATTTAAAGAGCTGTTACCAGTATTAGACTCAGTTACCGCAGGGTATCTTGTAGATTTTTTGTTGCATTGTGGCCACCAGCTGTTAATAAATGCGAGTGCTGGTGAAGCCACTGGAATTATCATTGTAATTAAAGGCGATTATCTACTTGGTGCTAGTGTTGGGGATAGCGAAGCTTGGGGTGTTGACTCTGAGAGTATTGATGATTTAACACAGCATCAACGATACAAACCATTATTAGGGTCGGGCAGCGCACTTCCTGTGGGTTTTGAGCGGAATAAAGTGGCTCAATCAATTATAGTGGCGACAGATGGCTTGTTTAAATATGCAAAGGCAACAGACATCGCACAGTGTGTGCGTAATGCCAAAGGAGGCGCTCTCATGGATGAACTGTTGAGCTTAGTCCGTTTACCCTCTGGCAACTATGCAGACGATATTGGTATTGTTGTTTATTCTGACGGGTAACTTTGCTTCGTTTCCTCTCTATTGCCCGATATCAGGGTCTAGTTTTGGATTGACTCAGTGCTTACTGAAGTGCTGTGTACTGGCACTTCTGGCCTTCCTTTCAGTACACGGCTGCCGACTACGCCCGTTTATCGGACAATTTACCCGATATCATCATTCTACTTCCCATCTTTGATGTTTTGTTGAACAATACGTAGTGCTGTGGAAAGCGCGGTGTAATGGATCACACCGATGTTTAGGATTGATTGAGCTCGTTGATCGAGTTGGAAGGCAAGGAGGAAAGCCAGGTGAAATACATTAAAGTGATTTGGAATCAAGACGACGAAGATTTTCCCGTGGCGTTGTATAGCGAGTTGGATGCGCAGCGGATGGAAATTCGTAAAGTGGAAGTTTTTCGTTGTGGTTTTCTGGGCTTTGCGTCTAAAGAAGAAAAATCTCCTACCACTTTCCTGGGCACCATCGAAGTGCCCGAGCTGGAAACCTTGGCTGCCGATCCTAGTTTTGAACCTTCAGTGATTCCCGCCCATGAATTTGAAACCATGTGGCAGAAGGCCATTCGTGGCTTTACGATTAACTCGGCTGAATGAGCGAAGGACTTAAGTACTAATGGAGTGTATCAATTTAGTTGCTCAGCATTCGCTAGGTGCTAAGGAAGCAATTGAGATTAACGTTACGCCGGGTGATAACTTGTTACTGGCAGTGCGTAGCTCAATACTAAATGCCGATTACCAAGATCACAGCTATTTTCATGCGGTAATGGCGATACGTAGCGATCTTGAAGCTTTATCGTATCGCTTGTTGTGTATCGGCAGCATGCCTAATGCCATCGTATCGGGAATGGCGCAATCGATGTCGCAAGGGCGAAAAGCCTATTTAGCCACTTTGGGGGAACATACCAGCCATCGGGATTTGTTCGATATTTTTTATGATGCCGATTATGATCAAACCGACACGGTGCAAGCCCAGCTTGAGTTTAAAGCGCGTTGGTTTGACTCCATTGGTGTGCGGGCCAGTTGAGTTTTTTATCGATAAAAAACAGGGTGGCAAAATACCACCCTGTAAATCTAGAAGATAACTATCTATTGCATTTTATTCAATAGGTGAAACGTACAGTGAATCGCCACTTAAGATGAGCGATTTATCACCTTTCAAGCAATCTTCACATTTACCACTGTAGGTGGTGTAAGTTAGCATTTGCTTGTTGGGTTGTGCGTCTGCGGTTAAATATTGCGAGAACGAAACAACGATGTCTCCACTCTTGTCGTTGTAGGTTCCTTGGTTTGTCGCATTGGGGTTTAGAGTACCTTTAATACTTCCCGTATTAACACCGCCGAGTTTCATATCATCAGTTTTACTGTTCACTTCGGTTACAAACACATCGTAAAGATCGGGGTTACCAATATGCTGAACGAGTTGTAGCTTGAAGTCACCTGAAAAGTCTTTCGTCGTGTTCCAGCCGCCACCTAAAGCATCGGGAACTTGGAAAGTATCAATACCACCACCGAATGTGGCGTCGAGTTCCACGACTCTGCGCGTGGTCTGTCCTTGGCCTGCCAGGCTTTGCATATCCTCTTGCGTACTTTCAAGCATTTCGGTTTTAGTTGCTGAGCTTGAGTTCGTATCTCCAAAAGCGGAAACAGGAATATATTGCTGCTGGATCGTTTCACCGGTAACGAGGTCTACAATTTCTATAATGTCACTGGTGATCTCGATTTCAGGAATTGGAATAACAATCACCTGGCGTTTGACTTTCTTCTGTAACGTTGAACAGTTTTCTTCGTCGAAGAAATCATGATCGCCGAAACCTATACTATCGCAATGAATACCGCATTCATTTGGCCCTTTGAGCTCTTTGCAAGCAAACTCTGTAATACGCTCCCCATTCGATTTTAAGCAAAGACAAGCTCCGGCTAGTGATGACTCACTGACACTCGTTAAGGCCATTGCCATCAGGCCAAGTTTTAATACATAGCCGGTGTTTTTTTTACCTAGGGTATTTATTACGGAGAAATTCATCATGTTCTTATCCATAAATAGAGTGGTAAAGCTAGATTGTTTTTGTGCAGCAGTTCTGGCCAGGTCCCTGCCATGAGCCGCCGCTTAATCTAGACGTTTGTTGTGCCTATGCTTGACGGCTTCAGAAACCTGAAGCTTGGCAGGCAACATCACCCGTAAGCACGTGATCGGCGGATAACAAACTAACACTCACGATAGTTAGTGGCCTTAAACGCTTTACAAAGAAAAGTTGTGCTTAAACCTCACTTAATGAATAATTCTGCAAAATGGGCATGATTTAGTGATGAGCTGAGTGTAAAATTTTTGTAATTAAATATTGATGGTTTTAACCGTATACAAGAAATATTTAAAGCTAACCAAGTCACTGGCCTTGCCTTACTTATAAATATTAAAACCTCCCCATAGAACAGCATGTTTAACCATAGATGCTTGTATTATGATGTGGCCTTTATTTATGACACGATGGGTTTATGTCTTGGCATACGATAAGTAGTCATGATTAAAGCTTGTTTGGCTTATTGCCATTATCGTTAAGTAGTGCTGTGTTTAAAGATTTTTATTTACGCTTTATAGATCGTATTTTTAATAGATTCAAAGATTAACCTCTCTGTAGACGGAGTAGTCAGCGGCAATGATCCTTTAAAGTACGCGGGTACGAGTTTTGAGTGGGATCGATGACAGGCAAGAATCTCGTCACCAGCAGCGCGGCCGTTTACGGCGCAATTGATGAGTCTTAATCAGGAAAAAATATCAGTGCTCGCCCACTCATCCTTCTCGTAAGCCAATATATCGCCGGGCTCGCAATCCGATACTTCGCAGATTTTATTTAAGGCGGAGAAGTGAATAGCGTGAGCTTCATTTTGCGCTCAGCCAACATCACATCGAGATGGGCTTAGATGCTCATGAATTAAAAGGTGTGTGCTTTGTAGATTCATCGGTAAACGCGGATGATTGTAAAACCCTGGTGCCTCAACAAAGATAATCTTCGTTTGGCTAGAAGGAAATATCCTTTGTTTTGAATAATTACTCGCGATAACATGGGCTTGGCGATCAGTATTTCAGCGTATTTCTGCTTTTAACAGAAGTAAGTGCTCTTGCCGGCTTGCTGATAAAAAGATGAAAGTGGCGACTATGGTGACGAAAGACACCTTTGCCGCTTTGTCCCATTGCCGACGGGCAAGCATTCAGGATTCCGTTTCGAACTGGAGTATAAGGTGATGGTTCTTACTCTCGATTTACCCAAACCACCTAATCCTGTGGGTGCGTACGAGGCGGTGGTGATTCGGCGTGGTGTGGGTATGGTTTCTGGGCAGTTTCCCCTGCGCGATGGCAAATTGATAGCTACGGGTCGAGTAGGGGCCGAGTTATCGTTAGCTGAAGGACGTGAGGCGGCTCAGGTGGCGGCATTAAATGTGCTGGCACAAATTCAAAAACATACGGCTAACTTTGAGTCGTTAGATGGGCTATTGCGCCTCGAATGCTATGTAGCTAGTGCCGATGGTTTTTATCATCAACCCCAAGTGTTAGATGCAGCGTCTGAGCTGTTTGTTGGTTACTTGGGTAATAAAGGCCAACATACACGCACGGCGGTTTCGGTGCATCAGCTCCCTTTAAATTCGCCCATTGAGTTGGTAGTGAGTTTTGCGTGTCGGCCGAATCATTGGCACACCGCTATTGATTAACTCATTGCATGGAATATCACGGAGTTAGCTGCACTTGTAGCCAGCTAGCCAATCTCTGGGCAGCAGGTGAGGTTTGCCTGGGCGTGACGATATAGTAATTGCGTTGGCTCGATAAAGCATGCTCTGGAAAGAGCCTAATTAACCGACCTTGGGCTAAATCGTTTAAGACCAATTGCTCGCGAGCTAAAGCCACCCCTTGGCCCGTCTTTGCCATTTCAATGACGCTGAGTGAAGCGTTTAATTCAATAAACTTTAAATTTCCATAATGGCTGCAACCGATATGCGCTAACCAGTCTTGCCAACGCGGAAAATCGGTGTGATCCAAGGTGGTATCGTGAATTAAAGTTTGCTGTAGCAATGCATCGAGATCGAAGCCTTCAGGAAAACGCTGATAGAGTGCGGGGGCGCAAACGGGAATCAGCTGTTCATTATGAATGAGTTCGATGGTTTGAAGATCGGGCCAGCGACCATCGCCATAGCGAATGGCGATATCGGCATCACCTGCATTGAGATCCAACAAGCGCTCGGTGATATCTAAACGCACCTCGATCTCGGGCTGTTCTTGCAAGAACTTCGGCAGCAGCGGAATCAGCCATTGGGCGGTGATCGATGGCGGTGCCGTTAAGGTGAGCATGCCCGATTTCGATAAACGCTTTAGCTGCTCGGTGCTGCTCGTTAAGCTGCGAAAAGCCTCGCTCACAGCGGGTAGAACGCTAAGGGCCTCATGGCTGGGTGTGAGCCGTTTACCGCCACGACTGCGATGAAATAAAGGCAATTCCAGATAAGCTTCCAGCGTGCGAACCAATTGCCCGATGGCCTCGGGCGTCACGCCAATTTCTTCGGCAGCTGCTTTAAAGCTACCCAGGCGCGCCGTGGCTTCAAAAGCACGTAGCGCGTTGAGGTGGCTGGGTGTTTTCATTTAATCGCTTGTTACACCAATGTATCTCGAGCAAGCATAGCAGAATCAATAGCAGTTACATGCCTTGCGGTTTTACAGACTGAGCCTTTTATTCCCGCTCGAATTCATCCAAAGCGTTTAATAGGGTAGTGAGTTTACTGCCACCAAACTCGCGATAACACCAGGCCACCCAAGGCTTATGAATGTTTGAGTACCGAATCTGTTGAATAAAAACCACCACGCCGATCAGTATTAACAATGAAGTCACCACGTAGAAGGTTTTCATGAACAGCGAAAGATGCTGGTAGAGATCCACACCCATCAATACATCGAAGCCTAAAAACACATAAGCCAAGTAAAAGGGTGCGGAGAGCAGTAGTAGTTTAAAGATTGCCATACTGTGGCTTCTGACAGAAGCCAGTTGTTGTTGTAGTGTTTTTATTGGCGCGGAGAAATCCACTTGTTGCAATAAGACGATTTGCCCAATGGTGCCGGCCAAGCCAATGGTGGCGAATACCGTTAACACGCCCGCAGAAAGTGCTGGTGCCGTTAAACCCCAATTTCCCACGAGGTATTGCCACAAAGCGATTTGTAGAACAAAAAACACAATGGCTTCTACCCAACGCGCGAGTGTTAATTGCTTCAGCTCGTTTTGATGGCTTTGAAAACGTTGCTTAGTGAGTTGATCAGTGTTGATTTCCAGCTGTTCATTAATCTGCTGATTTTGCTGTGTCCACGCGGATTGCATCTGCTCTAAATTCATCGACTGACCCTCTCTGATGATTCAAACTCATGTTTCAGTTTTTGTTTAATCCGGCCGATTTTCGTGGCCACATTGCTTTTACTAATCTCTAAACTTTCGGCGATGGCCGCATGGGATTCACCTTCTAAATAGAGCAACATTAACGCTTTGTCTAAAGGTGCGAGTCGATAAATAAACTCGTAGAGTTGTTGAATATCGTGGGACTCTTGTGGTGCGTTCTCATCATCGATCTTGAATAAAGATTCATTGAGATCCACATGTTCATACTTTGCCGTTTTGTCTTTCCGATACCACGAAATCGCCACGTTTAAAGCAATTCGATACATCCAAGTCGATAGCTTGAAGTTAGAATTGTAACGTTCAAACGCCCGCCACAGTTGAATCAAAATCTCCTGAATTAAATCTTCCCGATCCTCCAAGCGAGGGCAGTACACCCGGGCTACTTTGTAGATAATGCCCTTGTGTTGCGTGACCGCCGCCAGATACGCCTCGTGCAGCTCGGACTCACGCCGTTCTGTTTTGGGCTTTCGCGATGGGAACCATTTCATAGGCGAAACCCGCTATTCGCAAGGCTCGCCCGGATTGATTGGTTTAAGATTGATTTCATCAAAACACAACACCAAAAAATGTGATTACCCAATGATTCGCAGGCTCAAGAGAATAATCACAGTGTAGTGAAGATTTATTGTGGAACGCTGGGTTGGCTTTGCCGGGTTGGGTTCGTGTATTGATTAAAAGGCCTACTGCTGAAGCTTTTTAGTCTTTAAAACAGGTGCTGAGTTGATCCAAAAATGCAATGTGCTTTTGCAAGTCTTCGATGTCCAGCTCGCTGAATCGGCAAAGCATTTGATCGGGAACTGTTTTCGCTTCTTCCTTCAGTGCTTTGCCTTGCTGGCTTAAATGCACGTGTTTCACCCGTTTATCGATTTCATCTCTATGGATTTCGATCAAACCTTTTTCAGTGAGCTTTTTAAGAATCAACGTGAGTGCACCAGCATCGATACCCGATTTCTGCGTTAGCGTTGCAATGCTAATGCCATCGGCCTCCCAAAGCGCCATCAACACTAGATATTGAGGGTAGGTAATGCCCAGCTTATTCAATAATGGGCGGTAAGCCCGGGTAAAGGCGTTGGATAGTAGGTAAAAGCGATGGCAAAGCTGGTTTTCGAGTTTTAGTTTATCGACCACAAAAGCCCCTAGTTTCGGCAGTTGTGATTATTTTGCATGCAAGGTAATTGCCAATCAATATTCCAGCAGAGAATCCCGAGCAAAATTAATTTGTATGCAAACTACTTGACGGTGTGGGTTTTGAATATATACTTTGCATGCAAACTAAATGATTGGAGATTTCAATGAACGCACTGCAACAAACCATGTACACCGGCGTGGCGACTTCCACCGGCGGCCGCGAAGGCACAGCGGTATCCAGCGATGGCAAATTGAACCTCACGCTTTCAACCCCCAAAGCACTGGGCGGGCCAGGAGGCGAGGGCACAAACCCAGAACAACTCTTCGCCGCCGGTTACTCGGCGTGCTTCCTGAATGCACTGAAGCACATTGCTTCTTTAGAAAAAGTAACGTTAAACGACAACACCAGCGTCAGCGCAGAAGTAGCCATTGGCCCCGTTGAAGTGGGCTTTGGCTTAGCCGTGAAATTACTGGTTTCCATGGGCGATACCGAGCGAACCTTGGCCCAAAGCCTGATCGAAAAAGCACACCAAGTTTGCCCGTACTCCAATGCAACCCGTAATAACGTTGATGTGCGTGTTGAATTAGTGGATTAAGTGTGTAAGGGAATCTCGGGGAAAGGGTAATTAATTTAATGAAAACAGGAAAATAATATGATTTTTTATGATGCAAATGCTCCGGCACCTAATCCTGCTACTGTTCGTCAATTTATTATTGAGCGAGGTGGTATCAACCTAGATGTAGAGCATATTGATATAAACAACTTGGAGAACCGCCGAGATGAGTACCTGAATAATGTTAATGAGCGTGGTGAACTTCCTGCGCTCCGTTTAGATGATGGAACTGTCATTACTGAAATTACAGCCATTTGTACCTAT
>JAKSCJ010000219.1 GCA_022360675.1 Lysobacterales bacterium | reverse complement strand
GAGGTTGTTTGCATCCGCCGTGTTTGATGCCGGTTCAAGCGTCGGTTGAGGAGCTGTTTGGGTACGGGGAAGTGCCCGTCGTGAGTTTGCCTGATCTTTACGGTGGTAAATTATGCGCGGCGCTGGATCGGCAACATCCGCGCGATTTATTCGATGTGCATGGCTTACTTCAAGAAGGGGGAATATCTCGGGCTATTTTCTCAGGTTTTCTATGCTATCTCTTAGGGCACCCCAGGCCCATGAATGAAATCATGGCACCTCGTTGGCAAGCGCTTGAAGAGCGCTTTCATAAAGAGTTTGAAGGCATGACCAGAGTGCCTGTGGCTCTTGATGTTTTATTGCGCACACGCCAAGCCATGTTAAGTGCATTGCAGACGCAGTTTACAGAGCAAGATCGTGCGTTTTTGTTATCGTTCAAGCAAGGTGAGCCAGACTGGGATTTGTTTGATCATCCAACTATTGCACATTTACCGGCCGTGCAATGGAAGCTGCTGAACATTAAGCGCTTGGCGAAAAATAAAGGCAAACATGGAGCTCTGCTCAATAAGCTGCGAGATGTATTAGATGATTGGCTGAGCTGATTCGCTTGTTGGGTCGCAAAAGTCCTGTGTTTGTACGCAAACACAGGACTTAAAAAAATCAGCCCTTCAACCAACCAAGCAACAAACCCATCACTCCACGTTCTGAATCTGCTCTCTCAACTGCTCGATCAACACCTTTAACTCTACAGCGGCCTGGCTGGTACGTAGGTCGACGGATTTGGAGCTTAGGGTGTTGGATTCGCGGTGGAATTCTTGCAATAAGAAGTCGAAGCGGCGGCCTACGGGTTCGTTGAGTTCTAACACTCGAAGGCCTTCGGTGGTATGGGCTTCGAGGCGGTCGAGTTCTTCGTCCACGTCGATTTTTTGCGCCAGCATGGCCACTTCTTGTTCTAGACGACCTTGGTCCAAGCGGGTTTGGTCCAGGGTTTCGGGCAGGTCTTTCAGACGCTCGTTCATTTTGGTGCGCAAGCCTTCGCGAATTTCGGGCATCCAGGTGCGGATTTCACCCACCCATTTGGCGATGCCGTTAATGCGTTCGCTCAAAGCGTTATGAATGGCTTGGCCTTCGCGCTCGCGGGCGGCGATGAGTTCGGTGAGGGCACGATCCAGTAATTCCAGCGCGGCTTCGCGCATGGGTTTGGGATCCGGTGGCGGCTGTTCGATCAAACCGGGCCAGCGCAATAATTGGGACACATTAATCGGCTTGCTATCGCCCACCATTTCGCTCAATTCACCATGTACGCGCAACAGGCTTTCGGCCAGTTCTTTGTGCAGGCTTAATTGTGCGCCCACCAAGCCGGGTGCTGGGGTGAAGCGCAGGGTGGCGTCGAGCTTGCCGCGGCTGAGTTGGCTGGAGATGCGGCCACGGATTTCGGCCTCGAGTACGCGGAAGTCTTCGGGCATGCGTATATTGGCATCGAGAAAGCGATGATTAACACTTCGGATTTCCCAAGTGAGGCGTCCGAAGGGATAATTGTCTTCAACGGCCGCGAAGGCGGTCATACTTTTGATCATGGTGTCCGTTTTCCGGGCAGCGTTTAATACTTCATGGTACCTTTGCCACCCCACTAATTGCACCATCTAATATGACTGAACGATCGTATGAGCGGGCCGACGACGCCCTGCGCCCCATTTCAATTCAACGCCACTACACCATGCACGCCGAGGGTTCGGTGTTGATTTCTTGCGGTAACACCAAAGTGTTGTGTACTGCCACGGTGGAAGAACGCACTGCACCGTTTTTGCGCGGCAGTGGTAAGGGTTGGGTTACGGCCGAATACGGCATGCTACCCCGCTCCACCAATAGCCGTATGGGGCGTGAGGCCGCGCGCGGCAAGCAAAGTGGTCGTACTCAAGAAATTCAGCGTTTGATTGGTCGCTCTTTACGCGCCGTGGTGGATTTAGAAGCCTTAGGCGAGCGCAGTATCACTTTAGATTGCGATGTGATCCAAGCCGACGGCGGCACGCGTACCGCCAGTATCACCGGTGCCTATGTGGCCTTGATTGATGCCATTAACGGCTTGCGCTCTAAGGGCGTGCTGAAAACCAACCCTATCTATGGCCAAGTGGCTGCGGTGTCGGTGGGTGTGGTGGACGGCCGCGCGGTGTTGGATCTGGACTATAAAGAAGACAGCAGCGCCGAAACCGATATGAACTTGGTGATGAACGACGGCGGTGGATTTATCGAGATTCAAGGTACGGCCGAGGGTCACGCCTTCCGTCGCGAAGAGCTAGATACCATGCTGGCCTACGGCCAAAAAGGTATTGATGAGTTGATTCGCCTGCAAAATGAAGCGCTGAATCAAAAGTAATTCGATTCCGTGTGTTTTTTCTTGCTGGGTGGTGGTGTGTTGCCGCCATCCGTTCGCGCCCGCCATTAGACGCCGTTTTTAAGATGGGAGGCTTACCCTGTGAGCACTGAAACGAGTAATAAAACCTTTCTCTTAGCCACCGGTAATCGCGGTAAGCAGCGGGAATTTGCCCAAGTAATGGCACCACTGGGTTGGCAGTTGCGCGGCTTACATGAGTTTGACTTGCCCGAGGTGGAAGAAACCGGCTTGAGTTTTGTCGAGAATGCTTTACTCAAGGCGCGTGCAGCCAGTGCTGGCACAAATCTGCCCGCCTTGGCTGATGACTCGGGCTTGGTCGTACCTTTCTTGAATGGCGAGCCGGGCATTTATTCGGCTCGCTATGCCGGTAAACATGGCGATTCCGAAGGTAATATGCAGCGCTTGTTGGAGCGCTTGGCCGACGCAGAAGGCGAGCAGCGGGCGGCGTATTTCTATTGTGCCTTGGCCTGGGTCGATCATGCGGAAGATCCCACGCCAAAGCTGGCCTTGGGTCGGTGGAGTGGCCATATTCTGAAGGCGCGCCAGGGCGATGGCGGTTTTGGTTACGATCCTATTTTTCAGCCCTTGGGCGATACGCGTAGCGCGGCTGAATTGCTGCCGGAAGAAAAAAACCGCTTGAGTCATCGCGGTTTGGCCATTGCTGAGCTCTTACCGCAGCTCGCATAAGATGCTTATCTCAAGTGTTTTTGTGAGAGACGCCAAAAGGAGGCGCGACAATGGACACCATTGATTGGTCCGACTTTATGAAAGTGGCGCTGCATGTGGGGCGCGTGGTGGATGTGCAGCCTTTTCCCGAGGCGCGCAAACCAGCCTATATACTGCATGTGGATTTTGGTGATGAGATCGGCATTAAAAAATCCAGCGCCCAGATCACCCAACATTACGAGCCGGATAGCTTAAAAGGCCGTTTAGTGGTGGGTGTGGTGAATTTTCCCAAGAAGCAAATTGGGCCGCTGCAATCGGAATGCTTGATCACCGGTTTTCACGATGCCGAGGGCGCAGTGGTGCTGTGTACGCCCGATAAAGAAGTGCCCCTGGGCACTCGCTTGCTTTAAGCCCCTTTGCTTTAAGTCTATTTATTTTAAGCTTTGTACAAACGATTGCCGTTGTTGGCGGCAAGGTCTTTGAAGTCTATGTTGCCGCTCAGTCTTTATATTCACATTCCTTGGTGTGTGCGTAAGTGCCCTTATTGCGATTTCAACTCGCATCCCCAACGTGGTGAGATTCCCGAGGCGCAGTACATTCAAACCCTCATGGCCGATCTGGAAAACCTGCTGCCTAAAGTGTGGGGACGACCGGTGTCGTCCATCTATTTTGGCGGCGGCACGCCCAGCTTGTTCAGCGCCAAGGGCATTGACGAGATTTTGGCTGGTGTGCGCTCGCGCTTGATGTTAGAGCCCCAGTGCGAAATCACGCTGGAGGCTAATCCGGGCACGGTGGAGCACGATCGCTTCGAGGCTTATCGTGAGGCGGGTGTGAATCGGATCAGCATGGGCATCCAGAGCTTCGACAACGCCTTGTTGGAGCGTCTGGGGCGTATCCACAATGGTGACGAAGCCTGCCTCGCCATTGAGGCGGTGAAGGCGGCGGGTTTTCAGCGCTTTAATCTGGATTTAATGCATGGCCTGCCCGACCAAGACTTGGCCATGGCCTTGCACGATATACGCACCGCTTTGCGCTTTGAGCCGCCGCATCTCTCGCATTACCAGTTGACCATCGAGCCCAATACCGCCTTCGCAGCCCAACCGCCGGTATTGCCCGAAGACGATGCTTTGGATGATATCCAAGAGCAGAGTCATCAACGCTTGCGCGATGCCGGGTTAGAACACTACGAGGTGTCGGCTTGGTCGTTGCCGGGCGAGCCTTCGCGCCACAATATGAATTATTGGCAGTATGGCGATTACCTGGGTATTGGCGCCGGTGCTCACGGCAAAATCACCGAGCTGAGTTCAGGGAAAGTATGGCGCTATGGGCGCCAGCGTCATCCTAATCGCTATCTGGCAGCGCAAAACTCGGGCGAGTGGAATGGGGAAGAGCGCTATTTGGAAGCTGATGATCGCCTGTTCGAGTTCTTCTTCAATGGCTTGCGTTTACGTGAAGGGGTGAATTTGAAACACCTAAGTGAGCGCGCGCGCCTGTCGCAAACTAAAGTGCAGGCGGCATTGGATGAAGCTCAGGGGCGGGGGTTATTAGTGATTGACGATGAGCGCGCCCAAGCTACCGATTTAGGCTGGCGTTTCATGAACGATTTACAGGGAATTTTCTTGCCGTAGCAAGCACTTAATTAGTGGCTGCCGCAAAGTACATAACAAATTGTACAAATTTGCGCTTGGTCAAGCTCTTGTCAAAAATCTATGTTAGTTTGTGCGCCATTACGGCTTGTGTGTTCACAGTTTGATGCCAAAATCGGCGCGATAATATGAAAAATTGCTCGATACAGCGGTGAACGAGCCGATTAAACGTATTGCGACAAAATGGTGATACGGCGACGATAAGCCTTGCTGCTTATGTCTAATGCCCTTTTTCACCGGAAATCAGCGAAAATACCAGCAAAACCTTGGCAAAGTGTTTTCTTTTGCTCGCTGTTCATCATGGTTGATCATGCTGTTTTTGTGTTCGCTCTTGTGCGTTCTTAAAAATCACGTCATAATTGATGTCTTTTTTAACGTATTCAGGTTAGATCATGAAGGCCGGCATTCATCCCGACTATCGTGAAGTGGTCTTTCAGGACGTCACTACCGACTTTGCGTTCCTGACCCGCTCCACCATCAGCACCAAAGAAACCATCAAGTGGGAAGATGGTAACGAATACCCACTGGTGAAAGTGGATATTTCCAGCCAGTCTCACCCCTTCTACACCGGTAAGCACAAAGTTGCCAGCACCGGTGGCCGGGTTGATAAATTCAAGCGCCGCTACGCTAAGTAAGCGCCTTGAAGCTGCACTGCTTATACGCAGTGCCGCACAGCTGCGAACATAAGCTGGTTCCTGCCTTACGGTTTGAGCCAGCTGTTTGTGCGCCTGGGTGTTTTGCCTAAGTTGCGCAAACTCAGCTAAATGCTAATGCCTTCTTAATACTCGCGCTGCGAGTTAATTTGGCCGCTTACATTTAGCGTTAACTCGACAGCGCTCGATTTCGACGATCTTTTTATACACATGCTCTGTGCTGCTTGCCGGAGTACAGGATTCTTGCGCGCCTGTATTTCGTGCCTTTCCGGTACTTGCTGGTGAATGAAAGAATGTTCGAACTAACGGCTCGGCGTTTGTTGGGTGGTTTATATAAAGTGCTCACGCTGCACTTTAACGAATCATTTAATCGTTAGGGCACTCGCGCGGATTTGCGGGTGAAATATTTTGCGGGCGGCGGCTTTAAAAAGCGGTTGCGCCGGGATAGCAAGTGGAGGAATCCTCGTGTCGGACAACAAAGTCATTCTTACTGATCAAGCCAGCGGCAAATCTTTAGAACTGCCGGTGATCAAAGGTACCGAGGGTGATCCGACCCTGGATATCAAACAACTCAACGGTGGTCTGGGTTACTTTACCTACGATCCCGGTTACGCCTCTACTTCTAGCTGCTCCAGCGCTATTACTTTTATCGACGGTGGCAAAGGTATTTTGCGCTACCGCGGTTACCCTATCGAACAACTGGCAGAAAACAGCAGCTTCTTAGAAGTCGCTTATCTGTTGATGTTTGGCGAACTACCCACCCGCGCCGAATACGAAGATTTCGAAAACGACATCACCAACCACACCATGGTGCATGAGAAGCTGAATACCTTTATTAACGGCTTCCACTACGATGCGCATCCCATGGCGGTTCTGTGTGGTGTGATGGGTTCTTTGGCTGCGTTCTACCACGACAGCTTAGACATGAACGACCCTGCGCAGCGCCTGTTGGCTGCTAAGCGCATGATCGCCAAAATGCCCACGATTGCGGCGGCGAGTTATCGTCACCACATGGGCTGGCCCACCGCCTATCCGAAGAATTCTTTGGATTACTGCTCACGCTTCTTAGACATGATGTTCTCGGTTCCGGCCGAAAACTACGAAGTGAGCCCGGTGGCTGCCAAAGCGCTGAACTTATTGTTCATCCTGCATGCCGATCACGAGCAAAACGCCAGCACCTCTACCGTACGTTTGGTGGGTAGCACCGGTGCCAATCCTTATGCTTGTGTAGCTTCTGGTATCGCTGCGTTGTGGGGACCTGCCCACGGTGGCGCGAACGAAGCTGTGCTGACCATGCTGGACGAAATCGGCAGTGTGGATCGCGTACCTGAGTTTATCGCCCGTGCGAAAGACAAAGACGATCCGTTCCGCCTGATGGGCTTTGGTCACCGTGTGTACAAAAACCACGACCCACGTGCCAGCATCATCCGTAAAGCTTGCCATGAAGTACTGGCTGAGCTGGGTGTTGATGATCCGCTGTTGGGTCTGGCGATGGAGCTCGAAAAGATCGCGCTGGAAGACGACTACTTCGTGGCGCGTAAACTGTATCCGAACGTGGATTTCTACTCCGGTATTATCTACAAAGCTTTGGGCTTCCCCACCAGCATGTTCACCGTGTTGTTCGCCATCGCGCGTACCACCGGTTGGGTTGCACAATGGTTGGAGCAGGCCGACAACCCCGGTCGTATCGGTCGTCCACGCCAGGTGTACACCGGCGAAACCGAACGCAACTACGTGGCACTAGACGATCGCGCTTAAGCCGCATCGTTAGCTCACAAGGCTTATTTGCAAACGCCAGGCTTTATGCCTGGCGTTTTGCTTTTGTGGGTTTGAAAAGTGCCAAAGTTTGAAGGCTTAGGCCAGCAGTAGTTTGGCTTGCTGGCGCTGGGCCAGTTGTTTAACGGCATTGAGGTCTAAGCGTGTACGTGGTTTGCCGTCGATAGGGCTGGGTGGCGCTTGGCGTTGGCCGGTTTCGTTGAATAGCCACAATTCCACACGGTTATTTCCTGCCTCAAAACTGATGGTTTCGATGGTGCGAACTTCATCGTTATACCAGCGGATTCGCTTTTGTCCTTGTTCGTAAGGTACTTGGTGGCGCATTAAATGGTGAACGGCCGTATCGGGGTCGTCACTGAATACATGAAGGTGCACCGGGCTGTGCTCATTGGCCAGCTCGTCCACCAGCGCGCCACTCAATTTAGGTTGCATGGCTTGCAGCCACTCCATGGCCTGGATGGCGGTTTCGAGCAGGCTGGCCACCGCTTGTTCGCGGGCCCGGCCACCGTAGAATTCCAGATAGTCTTTCAGTGCAGCCGCTACCTCTTGGTTGCTGGGCAGGCCTTGGCGTGGATCGGCACCTAAGCGCTGGGCGGCTTTTTGTTTGGCGGCAAAATATTGATGCTGGCCTTCGGTGGCCATGATGCGGGCGGCCTCGTCAGCGACGCGAGGGCGAATGCCTGAGCTTGTGGGGTTGCTTTTATTGCTGTTTTTTCGTTGAGATCGTCGAGCCATAGTTGTTACGCGTGGGCGTTTGTTTAGTGATGAATCTATTACAGATAAGCGAGTTGGAAAAGTTAGGCTTTGTTGTTAGACGGTGTGTTGAAGCGAACGTTAAGTCTTATTCAAGCATTGCGATGTGAAAACAATATTGCTGAATGCGAGAAGAAAAACGGCCCATCCTTAAAGAGGATCGGCCGCCCATCGATACCATTTTCTGTCTAGTTTTGTTGGGTCTTAGAAGATATCGTCGGTGTTCACCGGTTCTTCGATATTTTCAGGTGTGGCCGGTTGCAAGCTGGCCAAGCGCGAGGCGTCGCTGGTGCGCATGATCTCGCGGATGGCGTTGGCTTGGCCGGGTCTGGCGAGTTCGCCAGTGCTGGCGTCGACCCAAACACGGGTTAAGCCTACTGGCAGCTCGGGTTGAGTTTCGGGTACGCCATCTAAAGCGGTTTTCATGTACTCGACCCAAATAGGCAGTGCGGCGCTGCCGCCTAATTCGCCGCGTCCTAGCTTGCGGTGATCGTCGAAGCCGACCCACACCGTGGTGACGATATGGCTGTTATAGCCCGAGAACCATGCGTCGCGTTGATCGTTGGTGGTGCCGGTTTTGCCTGCTAAATCGCCACGGCCTAAAGCCATTGCGCGGCGGCCGGTGCCGCGTTTCACCACATCGTTCATCATCGAGCGCACCATGTAAACGCTTTGGGAAGACAAAGCTTGGGGCGCGCGGTCGGGCTCAGGTGGGCCAATAAAGGTGCTTTTCACTAAGGGAACACTGGCAGGGTCCTGTTGAACCAAAGCTGCATCATATTGTTCCACCTGGGGCTCGTTATTTTGCTTTAGCTTCGGCGCAACGACTTCTGGCGTGTAGGGCTTTTCTTCGCCAGGTTCACGGCATTGCTGGCAGCGGCTGATGGGAGGTGCTTCCCACAGTAGTTCGCCATCGCTGTTTTCAACACGTGCCAACCAGCGGGTGGGTGGCAGGTAGCCGTCGTTAGCGAAGACACCATAAGCGCGTGCCATGCTCAGCGGCGTTAAGGTGGCACTACCCAAAGCCATCGATAAATTGGGTGGTAATTCGTCGGGCTCAAAACCGAATCGAGTAATGTAATCGCGCGCGTAATCGAGGCCGATATCTTGCAAAATGCGCACCGAAACCAAGTTGCGAGAATTCACCATGGCTTCACGTAAACGTGTGGGGCCATAGAACTTTTCGCTGAAGTTCTGTGGTTTCCAGGCACCTTCCAGGCTGCTGTCGTTAAACACCACTGGCGCATCGTTAACGATGGTGGCCGGGTTGTATTGGTGGTCGATGGCGGCAGCGTAAACAAAGGGTTTAAAGCTGGAGCCCGGTTGGCGGCGTGACTGGGTGATGCGATTAAATTTGCTGAGTTGAAAATCTAAACCACCCACCAGAGCTAAGATGGATCCTGTAGCTGGTTCCAGTGAGACCAAGGCCGATTGCGCCTCGGGTAGCTGCGCCAAATGCCATAAGCCTTCAGCATCGCGTGCGACGCGAACAATATCGCCCTCTTGCAATACTTCATCGACTTGTTTGGGTTTGGGGCCACGGCGATCTTGATCGATATGTTCCCGCGCCCAACCCACACTCTCCATATCCAGTGCAACCGATTGGCCGTCGGGTAAGTAGACAAACGCCAACTCGGGGTCACTGCTGACGACTAAGCCAGGAATCAGTCGTGCAATGGTGCGATAACCATCCAATGCGCTGGACCAATCGGCAGGCGTGGCATCCGGGCTTAATTCGATTTTGGCCTCTGGGCCGCGATAACCATGGCGGTGATCGTAGGCGGTTAAACCTTCGCGAATGGATTCCACCGCCGCTTGCTGTAGGCGTGAATCGAGCGTGGTCACGATGCGGTAGCCACCTTCGTAGGCGTTATCGCCAAATCGCTCGATAGCTTCACGACGTGCCATTTCGGCCACATAGGGTGCATCGAGGTCGATATCTGCGCCATGATAGTAGGCTTGATCGGGCTCGGCGATGGCGCTTTGGTAGGTGTTTTGATCGATGTAACCCAAAGATTGCAGGCGGCCTAAAACATAGTTGCGCCGGGTGATTGCGCGCTCGGGGTTGGTGATCGGGTTCACTTTAGATGGCGCTTTGGGCAGCGCGGCAATCATCGCCATTTGTGCCAGGCTGAGTTCGCTCAGCTCGCGACCATAATAAACCTGAGCAGCGGCAGCAACGCCATAAGCGCGATGGCCGAGATAGATCTTATTTAAATAAAGCTCGAGAATTTCGTCTTTGCTGATTTCGCGCTCGATTTTCAGCGCCAGCATAATTTCACGAACTTTACGGATATAACTTTTTTCTGAGCTCAAAAAGAAGTTGCGCGCCAGCTGCATGGTAATGGTGCTGCCGCCTTGTTCTTTTTGGCCGGTGCGGATTAAATTCCACACCGCGCGAAGAATGCCTTGGTAATCGATGCCGGGATGCTCGTAGAAGCGATCGTCCTCGCCGGCAATGAAAGCTTGCCGTAATAAAGGTGGCATATGATCCAAGCGAGCCGGTATGCGGCGTTTTTCGCCGAATACCGCTATGAGTTTTTGGTCGCGGCTGTAAACATTTAACGGCGTTTGTAGTTTGACTTCGCGCAGTACGGCAACATCCGGCAGCGTGGGCGACAACGTCCACCACACGGCGGCAACGGTCAACGTGCCGGCAATAATGCCGAAAATAGTCAGGCGCAGTGTCCAGCGGAAAAGTCGCTTCACTGTGTTCCCCGGATGTGGTAATTCTTAAGGAAACCCTGCTCCGCCAGGCGGAATTGTGTCAGGGCGTGAACAATATATAAAACTGGTATCAGTTTTTCATGCTGAATCAATTCATTACCGTTTTGACTTAAAGTCGATCCAGAGGTGAATTGCTGTTACCCTAGTGCAAAAGGCATTCTACAGCAGACCAGTACCGCCGAATCAGGTTCCCGTGGCAAACACGGCCGCCGGTGAACTGGACATAATAATAGCAACCATCAGGCCCGCGGGCGCGGGAAAAAGCCTGGCGCAGGATAAAGTTTCACTCAAATTCACTTGCTCTGTGGGGCCGTGACTATTGAGAAATTTCATAGTCTCGGGAATAATTGCTACAGACAGTATGAAGAAAGCGGGCTAATTCTCGGAATTCGTGGGGGAATTTTGAATATCTTCCAATCCAAAACCGGTGCAGTCATAGGCTTGGACATCGGTTCGGGGGCGGTAAAAATCGTTCAACTTTCGCGCTCAGGGCGCGGTTATAAGGTGGACTATTTCGCTCACGAGCCTCTGCCGAAAGGCGCCTTGGCCGATGGCAACATTAATGACGCCGAAGTCGTTTCAGAAACGATTCGTCGCGCTGTGCAACGGGCTAATGCCAAAACAAAGCACTGCGTCGTCGCCGTTTCTGGCTCTTCCATCATCAATCGGGTGATCAACCTCCCGGCCAGCCTTAACGATAGCGAGCTTGAAAGCCGCATCGAGTTAGAGGCTGGTCAACATATTCCTTATCCACTAGATGAGGTAAATATGGACTTTGAGGTAATTGGTCCCGCGCCACGAAACGCAGAACTCATTGAGGTGCTGCTGGTGGCCTCGCGTAAAGAGAACATTGATCTCAGACGCGCGGTTGTCGAAGACGCAGGGCTGGTGCCTAAAGTGGTGGATGTTGAGGCTTTTGCCGTTGCCAACGCTTATGAGCACTTGATCGCCACCCGTGAGGGAATTCCGCCCGATCAAACCATTGCTTTGCTGGATATCGGCAGCAACAGCACCAGTTTGGTGGTGGTGACTGAAGGGCGTCTGCTGTATACCCGCGAGCAACCGTTCGGTGGCCGCAGTCTGCAAGACGAAATCCAGCGCCGCTACGGCGATGAAATGGCCGACTACGACTTCAGCAGTGCGGTGCCATTACCGCCAGGCTTCGAGGACGAAGTGATCGAGCCGTTTAAACAACAAATTGTGCAGCAAATCAGCCGCGCTTTGCAGTTCTACGCCTCTTCGTCCAACTACAGTGCAGTGAACCGAATCTTCTTGTCGGGCGGCTGTGCTGCTATTGAAGGCTTGGGCCAAATGGTGGACGACGAGCTGGGTATCCCCGCTGAAATGGCCAACCCTATTGCAGAGATGCGAATGGCCGGCAGTGTTTCGACCAATTTGCTGCAACACCATGCTAGCGCCCTGATGGTGGCCGCCGGTTTAGCTCTTAGAGGGTTTGACTGATGCCAAGAATTAACCTACTCCCTTGGCGCGAAGAGCAAAGAAAGATACGCCAAAAAGCCTTTCTCAGCCTGTTGGGGGCAGGTTCTATAGCGGGCATCGTGCTCGTTATTGTGTTGAGTTGGCTGCAGGGAACACGCGTTGATGGCCAACGCGAGCGCAACAATTATCTTCGCAACGAGATTAATCGCTTAAATCGCGAAATCCAGAAAATCGAAGAACTGGAAACCACTCGCGAAGCTTTGCTCTCACGCAAAGAAGTGATCGAAGACCTTCAACAAAACCGCACCTTAATGGTGCATTTGTTTGACCAGCTTGTACGCACGATTCCTACCGGTGTGCGTTTGACCTCGGTACGGCAACAAGGCTCCCAATTAACCTTGCGAGGGCTAACGCAGTCGCCAGCGCGGGTGGCAGCTTATATGCGCGAGTTGGAATCTGGGGAGTGGCTAACCAACCCCAACTTGGGTTCTATCACGGTGATCGAAGCAACAGAAGACAACCCGGGCCAGCGCCATACCTTTTCATTAATCGTCACGCTAAGTCCTCCTACTCCTGAAGAGGACGAAGAAGACTTACCTGAAGGTGAGCTTGTCGAGGAGGAAGTTGCCCAATGAACGTCGACGAACTCAGACAGCTAGATTTCAATAATATGGCTGATGCTCCGGCATCAGTGCGTTATTTTCTGGTCGTTGTCGTATTCATCGCGATTTTGATTGTCGGGTATTTCCTGCGCGTAAAAGGCCAGGTTGAAACCCTAGACCGCGAGCGAGCCACCGAGCAGACGCTGCGCGATGAATTTGAAGACAAAGCCAAGCGCGCGATTAACTTACCCGCTTATGAGCAACAACTGGCTGAAATGGAAGCGCTGTTACGCGCTTTGATTCGTCAGTTGCCCAGCAAAACGGAAATGCCTGACTTGCTGGTCGACGTATCGCAAACGGCGCTGGCGGCGGGAATCACCAACGAACTCTTCGAACCCGGCTCGGAAACCATTCAAGGTTTTTATGCCGAGCAGCCGATCTCGATTCGTATGGTAGGCACTTACCACCAATTTGGCACCTTTATTAGTGGTGTTGCTAGTTTGCCGCGCGTCGTTATTTTGACGATGCACGATATATCGCTACAGCCGGCGGGTAGTGAATCGGCCGGGCAGCTGGCGATGGAAGGCACGGTAAAAACCTACCGCTATTTAGATGAAGACGAGCTGGCAGAAGCCGACCCCGCAGCACAGGGGGGGCGGTAAATGTTCATCTTCAGTAAACAAGACCGAGCAAATGCTTCCTGCCAGCCGGTAAGCGCAGTGCGTTGGCGTCACTACGGCTTAATGGCCGCATGCACTGTGTTGTTGGCGGCTTGTGGTGGCGATAAGTCGGATCTAGAACTCTACGTTAAGCAGGTTAAATCTAGACCGCCTGAAGCAATCGATCCTATCCCACCTGTGAAATCTGCTGACAGCTTTACCTATGAAGCACACAGCTTGCGGGACCCGTTCCGCTTTGAAGAAGCGCAGGTTGAAGATATTGATGAAGGCCCCTCAGATGGTGGGCCGCGTCCGGATCTAAACCGGCGCAAAGAGTACTTGGAAGGCTTTCCTCTCGATACGCTGAAAATGGTCGGTACGCTCTCGCAAGGAGAAGTGGACTGGGCCCTGATTCAGGATCTAGATGGCTTAGTTCACCGAGTATCCGAAGGTAACTACATGGGCCAGAGCCATGGTCGTGTTGTGCGCGTAGCTGCCGACCGGGTCGAACTGTCGGAACTCGTTCCCGATGGTAATGGTGGTTGGCTGCAACGTGATGCAGCTATCAGTGTGACGGAGAGTTGATCGTGGCAGTTGGAATAAATTCAGCTCCGAGGGGCGATTCCATGGTAATGAGCAAGACAAAACAAGAACCCCGCTTTTGGGCGGATACGGCGGCTTGGCTGGCGTTGTTTGCCTGCGCTGCCGGGCTTCTCATGAGTGGCGTCGTGCGTGCACAAAGTAACGAAGTATTAGAGGTGAGTCATCAGTCCACCGAAGGCTTTGTTGAGTTCACCATGACAATGGCGCAATCGCCGTCACAACCCAAAGTGTTCGCGACGGAAACGCCACCTCGAATTGGATTAGAGCTTCCCGAAACTGACACGCTGCTACCTGCAGATCGTGTGCCGGTGGATGTGGGAGTCACTAGTGCCTACACCACACTCAGTGCAGGCGGACGAACTCGTTTAATCATCGATTTAGAGCGTCCGACTTCATATATGCACGAAGTGAAAGGTAATCAGGTGAGCTTACGTGTGGCTCACT